>CAYQLG010000015.1:0-53079 GCA_964418235.1 uncultured Planctomycetales bacterium | reverse complement strand
GGCGCCGCGTGCGGCTGGGTTCCGCCGCCGGCGTGCCCGGGTTGCAGCGGCTCCGGCGGTCGCGGCGGATACGCATCATCGGTTCGTCGTGTGACGTACGAATGATCGTTGCGCGGCTCCACTCTTGCCGGCGGTGATTCGACGAGTTGTGACCCGGGCGCCGGCGCGGATGGCGCGGGGCGTCCGCCCGTCGTCGGCCCCGCCGCGCGGAAGAAGTCGAGCATTGCCGCGCGGGCTCGCTCGCGATATTCGTCCGCGTCGCCGGGTGGAGCTTCAGCCGCTGAGGGCTGCGTCGCGCGTGGGGCGCGCCACGCGTGATCGAGCCGCGTGGTCTGAAAGCGCTCGCGCAGGGCCGCGAGCACCTGGCCATGGACGTAGTTCGAATCGCGCCAGCGCACTTCGGTCTTGGTCGGATGCACGTTGACATCGACCTGCGTGGGTTCAATCGTGATGTAGATAAACGTCACCGGATAGCGGCCGGGGTCGATCAGGCTGCGATAGGCTTCCTTCACCGCGTGCGAGACGAAGCGGTCGCGCACAAAGCGCCCATTCACGAATAGATATTCCCATTTGCCCGAGCCGCGGCTCTCCGCCGGCGGCGCGACCAGCGCGTCGACCACAATGTCTTGCCCGGCCCGGCGGACCGGCAGCAGCACCCGGGCCAGCTCTTCGCCGAAGAAATCGCCGATGCGCCGGCGTGGGTCGCTGGTGGGGGCGAGGCGATGCGTCACGCGCTCCTGATTGCGCAGGACAAACTCGACCTGCGGGTGGGCCAGCGCGATGCGCGCGGTCTGCTCGCTGACGTGGCCGACTTCGGTGCTGGAGGTCTTCAGGAATTTCCGTCGCGCCGGCACGCAGAAGAACAGATCACGTACGGCAACATTCGTGCCAGGCGGTGCGGCGCATGGGGCCGGCGGACCGTGCACCGCCCCGCCCTCGACGCGCAGGCGATAGGCCACATCGTTTGTGCGGCGACGTGAGGTCAGCTCCACCCGGGCGATCGAAGCAATGCTGGCCAGCGCTTCGCCGCGGAACCCCATCGTGTGAATGTTGAAGAGGTCATCGTCGTCGTGAATTTTGCTGGTGGCGTGCTGCTCGACGGCGAGGAGCAGATCGTCCGGCTCCATCCCGCCGCCGTCGTCGCTGACCTGGATCAACTCGCGACCGCCGTCGCGCAGCGAGATTTCGATGCGATTCGCGCCGGCATCGAGGGCGTTTTCGACCAGCTCCTTCACGACGCTCGCGGGTCGTTCGACACACTCGCCCGCGGCGATTCGGTTGATGAGGTGCGGCGGTAGGATGCGGATGGCGCCCATCTGTGGCGAAGTATAGGGTAGTTCAGCGGGTCTGAGAGGGCGTGACCCGATCTGCGACCGTGCGGGCGTAACCGAACCGCGACCGTGAGGGAGCGATTCGATTCGAGCCGCGTGCGGGGCTGGCGCTCGGTGCTGCGATGTGCTTGCGGCAAATTCTGCTATTCCTGCAGGGAATGAGGAGCAGTCTACGGAAAATCGGTGATGCTCGGATTCGGCGGGGCGGTTGGTTCTGGCGGCTGAGGGATCGAATCGCTTCCTGACGGGCGCGGTTCGGCTCAGCGGCGCGGTTCGGCTTGGGCGCGCGGTTCGGCGCTCGCGAGAATCATCGCCCCGCGTATCATGCGTCGCATGAGCATGATCGAGAAAGTCGCCGTGATTGGGCTGGATTGCTTCGAGCCGAGCCTCGTGTTCGAACGTTGGCTGGGAGAGCTGCCGAATCTGCGCGCCCTGGTCGAAAGCGGCCAATGGGGCCGGCTCGAAAGCTGCCTCCCGCCGATCACCGTCCCCGCCTGGAGCTGTATGGCGACCAGCAAAGACCCCGGCACGCTGGGCGTCTACGGTTTTCGCAATCGGCGCGATTGGTCGTATGAAAATCTCGGCATCGCGACGAATCACGAAATCCGCGAGCCGCGCGTCTGGGATCTGCTCGCCCGGGCCGGGCGACCGTCGATCACGGTCGGCGTGCCGCAGACCTTTCCGATCCTGCCCAATCTGTCGCCGCTGGTGACGCAGATCACGTGTTTCCTGACACCGAGCGTCGAAAGCCCCTATACGAATCCGCCGGAGCTGCGTGAGGAAATCGCCCGGCTGGTAGGGGAGTACCTGCTCGACATCAAGGGCTTCCGCACGGACGACAAAGACTGGCTGCTCGGGCAGATTTATGAGATGACCGACAAGCGCTTTGCGGTTTGTCGCAATCTCGTGCAGACGCGGCCGTGGAATTTGTTCTGGATGGTCGAAATGGGCACCGATCGCATCCATCACGGCTATTGGGCCAACATGGACGAGCGCCACCACCGCTATGAGCGCGGCAACAAGCACGAGCGCGCCATCCACGACTACTACGTGCATCTCGACCGGCGCATCGGCGAATTGCTCGCGGCGATCGACCGGCAGCGGACCGCGATCTTTGTCGTCTCCGACCATGGCGCCAAGCGCATGGATGGCGGCATCTGTTTCAACGATTGGCTGATCCGCGAAGGGTATCTGGTGATGAAGGAAGCGCCGGAGCGCCGCGCCGAAGAAGCGCCGGAGCGCCGGGGCGACGAAGCGACGAAGAGCGCCGGCGCGCCCGCCGCCGGATCGTCCTCACCGGCGCGCGGCAAGCGCAAGTTTGAATTTGCCGAGGTCGATTGGGCGCGGACGCGCGTCTGGGGCGAAGGCGGCTATTACGGCCGCTGCTTCATCAATGTGGCCGGGCGCGAGCCGCGCGGCATCGTGGCCCAGAGCGACTATGAAGCCCTGCGCGACGAGCTGACGCGCAAGCTCGAAACCATGCCCGACCCGCAGGGCCGCCCGCTCGGCACGCGCGTCTATAAACCCGAGAAAATCTATCGCAGCGTCCGCGGCGTCGCGCCCGACCTCGTCGTGATCTTCGGCGATCTGCACTGGCGCAGCGTCGGCACAATCGGCAATCCCGACATCTACACCTACGAAAACGACACCGGACCCGACGATGCCAACCATGCTCAACAGGGCATGTACATCCTCTCCCATCCGGCTCTGCCCAAAGGGCCGCGCGATGCGTCACTCTATGACGTGACCCCGACGATTCTGCGGCTGCTGGGTCAGCCCATGCCGGATGACATGGTCGGCCGTCCGCTTGTATAAAGGCTCCGGCGCACGGGGGTTTCTTGGAGCATACTTCGCGCGGGAAGATATGGGGCTTTCGCGAATCACCGCTTCCTTACAGGCGCGGCTCTGCCATTACGGGCGCGGCTCAGCCTTTTCCGCTCTTTGCGACAGTGAGCGCCTGCACCAGCCCAATCAGCCGTTCGGCTACCACGTCTTTGTCGAGGTCGGGCCAGCGTTGCCACTGGCCGCCGGCGACGAGCACCTGCACCTGGTTGAACTTCGCGCCGATCGCGCGCGGTGAATTCAGCACGATCGCATCGAGCCGTTTGCGCTCCAGCTTGTCGGCGGCGTGCGCCTGGGCGTTGTGATCTTCGAGCGCAAAGCCCAGCGCGACCTGTGCGGCCCGCCGCGACAGGGCCAGCGTCGCCAGAATGTCCTCGGTCGGTTCCAGTTCCAGCCGGAGCGTCGTTTTGGATTTTTTCAGCTTGCGCGGTTCCGTTTGCCTGGGGCGATAGTCCGCCACAGCCGCCACCATCAGCAGTGCATCCTGTCGCGGCCACGCCCGCCGGCAGGCGCTGAGCATCTCTTTCGCGGAGATCACCGGCACGGCGCGCACGCCCACCGGCACGGGCAGCGAGACCGGTCCATAGATCAGCGTGACGTCATGACCGCGTAGGGCCGCGGCCTCCGCCAGCGCAAAGCCCATGCGGCCCGATGACTCGTTCGAGATATAACGGACCGTATCGATGTACTCGCGCGTCGGTCCGGCGGTAATCAGCAGCCGCAGGCGCTTGGCCATAGGCGCGCCGGCCTCCGTGAGCGATGGATCGGCGGCCCTGTTTTCGTGCGATTGTTCACGTGTGCGCTGAGTATGGATTGCGGCGCTTGAGCCGGCGGCGCGTTGTCCGCGGCCACCGCCGCGCGAGCTGTTGAGTCCGCTGGAACGCACGTTGAGACCTCTGCCCTTGCTTGGGTCCGTTGCTGTGAGAAACGGCGGCGCGATTCCGCCGCTCCGTCGAGCGCTCGGCCCCATTGTGCCGTGAGCGCCGACGGCGTATTCGAGTGGCTCGTGACCCGGCACTGAGCCTCCGTCGAGGGCAGCCCCAACGCTATCGTGCGCCGCCGCGCCGCACAGGCAGCCGCTCGTAGGCCGCCGCGATGATGGCCTCCGGCTCGCTCATCCGGCCTGGGCCGACGGCCCGGCACGCCTGCCAGCCGCTCTCCGGTCCGACCATGTGAATGCCCGCATCCCGAAGAAACTGCACGTTGCGCTGCACCGCCGGATGCTGCCACATGCGCGTATTCATCGCCGGTGCGAGCAAGACCGGACAGGCTGCCCCGAGCAACAGGGCCGAGACCAAGTCGTCGGCGATGCCGCCGGCGAGCTTGCCGAGGATGTTGGCGGTCGCCGGAGCGACGACAATCAGATCGGCGAGTTCGCTGAGCTTGAGATGCTGAATCAGCCCGGATGGTTCCCAGGCATCGACATGGACCGGTCGGCCCGTGAGCGCCGCAAATGTCGCCCGCCCGACAAATCGCCGCGCATTCTGGGTCATGGCGACCGTGACGGAATGACCGTCCTGAACCAAGCGCGACACGACCATCGCGGTTTTGTACGCGGCGATTCCGCCACAGACGCAGACCACGATTTCGACCGCTGGCTTGGCCGATTGGATTTCGGCGGTCACAGGCGGGGCTGGGTGGCCCTGCGCGGATGGGTCGGCGGCGTCGCCGGGGCCGCGCACGGTGCGCCTAGCGTCGTTGATCGGGTCGGGCAATGCCGGAACCTTCGTAGTCAATGCCGACCTTGTCTTCGAGAATCTCGTCAATGACGACTTCCATCATCGTCTTGCCGGTGGCATCGACCAGGGGCCGCTCGCCGCGCATCAATTCGAGCCAGCGCTTCTGAATCAGCGCGGTCAGCTTGAAACGGCCGCCGACCTTGTTAATCACCACATCGCTCCGCAACGCCTCGATCATGCCAACGAACCTCCAGCAGCGCCAAGCGTCCCTGGCGGCGCAGCGCGCTATCGCAGCAGCGCCAGCACCCGCTCAACCGAATCCTCCAGTATATCATTGGTAATGAAAGCCGTATAGCACCCGCAGGAGCGGGCGAACGCGATCTCGCCGTCGGCTTTCTCCAGCCGCTTTTGCAAGATCGCCTCCGATTCGGTCTTGCGCCCCTCGAGCCTGGCCCTCAGGCTCTCCATCGTCGGCGGCAGGACGAAGATGCGGATCGAATCCGGGAGCGCTGCCGCGACCGTCGCTCCGCCGTGCACGTCAATTTCCAAAATGATGTTGCGGCCCGCGGCCATAGCTTCTTCGACCGGCCGTCGCGGCGTGCCGTAATACTCGCCGAGATACTCCGTGGTTTCGAGAAACTCGCCGGCCTCTTTGAGCGCCAGGAACTCCGGACGCGTCATGAAGCGATAGTGCTGTCCATCCACCTCGTGCCCGCGTCGTGGCCGGGTTGTTGCCGAGACCGACCAGGCGGAATTCGGCAGGCGCTTGAGCAGTTCGTTGCAGATCGAGGTCTTGCCCGTGCCCGACGGGCCGCTGATCACGATCAATTTACCGCGGGTGGGGGCTGACATGCGGGCGAATTATAGAGCCGCAGCCGGTGTGCGTCGGCGCGGCAAAATCTGCCGGGTCGCGATGGTGAAGTGCGCATGTTTTCGCAGGTTGATCCGTTCTCCGGCGCTATTCGCGTTGTGTTTCATCGAGCAGCGAGATGATCCGGGCGTTGATCGCGGGCATGCGCAGGGTTTGCAGCTCGGCGAATGTCACCCAGCGAACATCTGTTCCGGCCAGCGGACGCGCTTCGCCGGCGACCCAACTCGCCAGCACCGGCGTGAGCGCGATAAGCCGGTCCGGATACTCAGCGGTCAGCGTGGGCAGGACGCGCCTGACTTCGATGTGCACGCCGCATTCCTCTTGTGCCTCCCGGATAGCGGCGGCGGCGGCCGTTTCGGCCGGTTCGATCTTCCCACCGGGAAACTCCCAGTAGCCGCCCAGGTGAGCATCTGCCTGTCGACAAGCGACCAGCCAGCGTCTGTCGCGCTCAATGAGCGCGACGGCCACGCCGATGGGTTCACGGTTCATATGCGACAGGGTAGACGAACTCAACTGGCGCCGTCATCCGCATCAGAGAATGTTGACAAGGCCCAATTCGGTCCAGATTTAGCCAGCCTGGCAATCGTAGCAACGTCAGCACAGCGCCAGAGAACCCGCAACGGCCTGGCAAAGGATCGAAACCCCGGTTCTGACGTGGTTTGCGAGGCTTTGGGGCGGCTGAAGGTGCAAAACCTCGTTGATCGGCGTCCCCAGGGGAGGCTCAGTTCCACTATTCAATTGAAGATCATAACCTTATGAAATAAAATGAGTTACAAAAAAACACAAAGATTGCGGGTTTGCGCTGCGTTGCATAGACACCCCCCCGGCATTCTGCTATAGTTTTGCACGGCTGACGGTGATCGACGTTCGGCCTACCAAGATCGGATTTTGCGGCTGTTCCAGCCGTGGCGCACTTCCGGGATCGACCTTTGGGTTCGATCCCGGAAGTTTTTTTCACCGCAGGCACATAGCGACATATCGTGCTGACGAATCATGGCGGGTCGCGCGCGGCGTGCTCGCTCTGGAAGGCGGCGCGATCTGCGTCGCTGTCGAGGCACGGATGCGCGCGGCCGCGCCAGCTCTGAATTGCAGCCGGCGACGGTCTCAACAAGAATGAGGGGGGTGCTGTCAAGTGCTTCGGTTCGAGCACCTTTTCGGCGTCAGCGCCATAGTGCGGATCTCAGGTTGGTGTCAGGAGTCTCGCGGATGGCCACGCAAGAACCAGTCGGGACAGAAAATCGCAACGCGGCACGAGTTTGTGCGGCCCAGGCTCGCATCGTTGCCGTTGAGCATCCGTGCGCCGAACATGTGACGATCACGGCGGCGCTGGCGGGCTTCCCGGCTTCTGTGCCGGGGCAGTTCCTGCAATTGCTGTGTGATGGCGGCGACGAACCGCCTGACGGATCGCAGGAGTGGATCGAAGGGCGCTTTCCCGTCATCCACGGGGCGGAGTTTCAGCAGCCCGGCGCCTATCTGCGGCGGCCATTCAGCATTGCCGACCGTTGGGACGCCGACGGACTGGCCCATCTGCAGGTCATTTCGCGCGCGATCGGTGTTGGAACGCGCTGGCTGGATCGGCTGCGTGTCGGCGAAACGCTCAACCTGACCGGGCCGCTGGGGCGGGGTTTTCGGCTGCCCGAGGATTTGTCCATGCCGCTGATATTGATCGGCGGCGGAGTCGGAATTCCGCCGTTGCTGTATCTGGCGCGGCTTTGTCAGTCGCGCGGGCACCGGGATGTGACGGCGATATTCGGCGTCCAGCGGCGAGACTTGCTGCCGGTCGGACTGAAAGCGGAGCCTGCCGCCGACGGTCAGCCGACGGAAGTGCTCAAGTTGCCCGGCGCGGCGCGCTATCCAGCGATCGTGACCAGTGACGACGGTTCACTGGGCTTGCGCGGGCGCGTAACGGATGGGCTGCGGGCCTGGAGTGAGCGGGCCGGGGCGCACAGCCGCGGCGCGCTGGTTTTCGCGTGCGGGCCGGAGCGCATGCTCAGCGCCATCGCACAGCAGACACGGACCCTGGAGCTGGAATGTCAGTTGTGCGTGGAGCGCAACATGGGTTGCGGGCTGGGCACGTGCCTTTCATGCGTCTTGCGCATCAAGAGCAGCCACCACGCCGGCGGCTGGCGCTGGGCGCTGGCCTGTAGCGATGGGCCGGTCTTTGATCGCGATGATTTGATCGAAGCGTAGCGCGCATGCAGGAGCGTGGGAACGTGGGAAGGTGGGAACGTGGGAGGGTGATTGGCGGCAGTTGTCGGCGGAGAACACCGTCGGCCACAGCGGGCCGACGTTAGATTGCGCCGCGGGTGCTGTAGCGTTGGGACTCTGTGCCCAACGCCGGGTCGGGCGGGTGCTTCATTGGGCGGCATACGCCGTCGGCCGCAGAGGGCCGACGCTACGGCGCGTCGTCGGCCCTTGGTGCTCAAACCGCGCCCCTTCTATCACCTTGATCACGCTATCACCTGATCACTTCTCACCGTGGCTGAGCCTCTCACCGCGGCCGCCGGCTGACGCGCTTTCGGTTCGAGCGATTCGTTTCGACTCCGCGCGCGTTCGACCGGCGCGGCAAGCCCCTATAATCGCCGCCATGTTTGAAACGGTACGCACTCGCTTTGCGCCCTCGCCGACCGGGTATTTGCACGTCGGCGGCGCCCGCACGGCACTGTTTAACTATCTGCTGGCGCGCCGGCTTGGCGGCAAGTTCATCCTGCGCATCGAAGATACCGACCAGACCCGCAACATCGCCCACGCCGACCAGAAGCTCATGGACGACCTGCGCTGGCTCGGGCTGCAGTGGGATGAGGGGCCGGGCGTGGGCGGTGTTACCGCGACTTACTACCAGAGCCAACGCCTGGAGCGCTATCGTGCGGTCGCGCGCGACCTGATCGACGCCGGACACGCCTATTACGCCTTCGACACGCGTGAAGAGCTGGATGCGCTGCGGGCGGAGGCTCAACGCGCCAAACGCAACTTTCGCTATGCCGACCTGCGCCGGCCGTCGCAGTCGCCGTCGCATGCCCAGTCCGAAGACCAGCGGGCCGCCGGCCGCACGGTAGTCGTTCGGCTGCGCATGCCGGAGCATGATTTCACCGTGCGCGACACGATTCTCGGCGAGGTGACGCGGACCGCGGCGGAGCTGGATGATTTCGTGCTCCTCAAGGGTGACGGCTGGCCGACGTATCACTTCGCGGTCGTGGTGGACGATCAGGACATGCAGGTGACGCACGTGCTGCGCGGGCAGGAGCACCTGATGAACACGCCCAACCACATGGCGTTGCAGGAACTGCTGGGCTATCGCACGCCCGTCTATGCCCATCTGCCGATCATCCTGAACATGGACGGCTCCAAGATGAGCAAGCGCGAGAAAGACCGGGCCGTGCGTGGGGTGGCTGAGCAGGCTCTGGCGAAAGGCATGCTCGATGAGGGGCGGCTGCGGGCGTTGACGGGTGCTGTGGCCGATGAAGCGTGGAATGCCTGGCGGGCCGGCGACGCGCAGCTCGACGGTGACAGCCTGCAACGGCTGGCCCGCGCGCTGCACGTCGCGCTGCCGGAGATTCAGATCCACGACTTTCGAGCGAGCGGCTACCTGCCGGAAGTACTCGTCAACTTCATCGCGCTGCTGGGCTGGTCGGCCGGCGATGATCGCGAGAAATACACGCTTGCGGAGCTGTGCGCGGCCTTCTCGGCGGAGCGCGTCGGCAAGACCAACGCCCGTTTCGACCGGCAGAAGCTGCTGAATTTCAATACAACGGCGCTGGCCGCCGCGGGTTCGGAGCGGCGGTTGCGAGGCCTGCGCGATTATCTGGCGGTCAACGCCGATTCGCCGCTGGCCGCACTGGCCGACGACGTGCTGTCGCCGTTGCTGGCGATGTGTGAGGGCATTCGCACATTCCGCGATGTCGAGACCAAGTGCAACGCGCTCTTCATCGCGGATGAGGCGCTGGCATATGACGAAGATGCGATCGCCAAGCACCTGCGAAAAAATGAAAGCGCCGGCTTTACGCTGCTGGCGGCGGTGCGGACGGAGCTGGACGCGGTCGAGGGCTGGTCCGCCGGCGAGCTGGAGCGCGTCATTCGCGAATATGCCGAACGCTCCGGGCAGAAGCTCGGCAACGTGGCGCAGCCGCTGCGAATCGCCATCACCGGCGGCACGGTCAGCCCGCCGATGTTTGAGACTCTCGCGTTGCTCGGTCGGCAGAAGTCGCTGGCGCGGATCGACCTACTGCTGAAACGGGCTTGAGCCGCGCCCTTCCGGGCGGCGGCACGTATACTACGCTCATGCGGGTCATCGCGATCCTCAACCAGAAGGGCGGCGTCGGCAAGACTACATCCGCCGTCAATCTCTCGGCGGCGCTGGCCCGCTCCGAGAAGCGCGTGCTGTTGATCGATCTCGATCCGCAGGCGCACGCGTCGCTGCATTGTGGGATTACCTGTGGGCCGGGGGATTGCTCCATTCATGACGTCTTGACGGATGGTCGCGCGATCGCCGAGGGGTTGCACAGCGTCGAGCAGCGATTCATGCTCGTGCCGTCGTCGGCGGATCTCGTCGCGGCGGAGCTGCATCTGGCGCAGCGCCCGCAGCGCGAGAGCGTCTTACGCAACGCGCTGGTCTCGTATCGCACCGAATTTGACTATTGCCTGATTGATTGCAGCCCGTCGCTCGGCTTGCTGACGGTTAACGCGCTGGTCGCCGCCGATGAGGTGATCATCCCGCTTCAGCCGCACTTCCTGGCGCTGCACGGCCTGAGCCGGCTCTTCGACACGGTGGCGCTGGTGCGGAGAAAAGTGAATCCGAAGCTGCGCGTGACGGGCATCCTGCTCTGTATGTACGAAAAGAACACGCGCCTGGCGCAGGAAGTGGTCGATGACGTGGGGCGCTTCATCGACCGCGCCCAACCGGAGCACGCCTGGTATGGGGCGCGGGTCTTTCAGACGCCGATCCGCCGGAACATCAAGCTGGCCGAGGCGCCCAGCTTCGGCAAGACGATCTTTGCGTATGCGCCGGGCAGCTTCGGTGCGATTGATTATCTCGATCTGGCGCACGAACTGGACATGCCGACGCAATTTGCCCTGCAGTCCTATCCGGCGGTGCGCGAGGGCGATGCGGCCGATGACGCGGCAACGGATGCGACGCGCCAAGCCGCGCCGGCGCCGGTTAGCGCGGCCGCGCCGGTTGTGACGATGGGCGCCGCGGCCGCGAAACCGGCGACGAATGCCGCGCACCCGGCGCCGAGCAGCGCGGCGCGGAGCGCGTGAGTGCGCCCGATGGATCGGTTGTCGTCATGATCCCCTCGCCCGAAGTCGCGGTGGTCGGCCCGTGGCGGGCGCGCTGGAATAGTTGGTATCGGCGGGCGCTGCCGGCCTACTGGATTTTTCTCTTTACGAGCACACATTTTCCGGGGCTGCGCGGCGTGCCGCTGCGACCTTCGGACAAGTTGCTGCACTTTGCCGCGTTTGCCCTACTGGCGTTTTTGTTCTGGCGCTTTGTCGAGACGTTCCATGACCGGCTCTCGCGCTGGTTTGCGTTGGAGGCGCTGCTGATCCTGGGGCTATACGCCGCCACGGATGAGATGACACAAGGCTGGGTTGGTCGCGGCGTCGATTTGCATGATTTCTTCGCCGACTTCGGCGGCGTGGCGGCGATGCTGGCTGTTCTCGAAACCATCCGGCGCTTCCGGGAGCGGCATGGCGGCAGCGAAAGCGTGATCAAGTAATAAGGTGAAAACGTGATAGCGTGCGATGGCTACGGAGGCCGCTCGCGGTCGGTTCAGCAACCTGCTCCCAGCCGTGCTCGTGCCAGCGTGGGCGAGTTCAATTCGTTATTCGTTATTCGCAATTCATCCCTCGCCGTCGGCCACGGAGGGCCGAGGCTACAGCGCGTTCGCCGCAACCCACTCAAATCTCGAAATCCCCCACTCGCCACTCGCCACTCGCCACTCGCTACTCGCTACTCGCTACTCAGCGCCCGCTTCTCGCCCTTCCATCCCCATTGTGCTCTATCATCTATGACTGGCTCGGCGCATGTTTCGTCGAACAGCCCGCGCCGGCTTGGATAACTTACGAATGTCGCGCAACGGCAAAGTGATTGTCGCCATGTCGGGCGGAGTGGATTCCTCCGTCGCCGCCTGCCTGCTGAAGGAGCAGGGCTATGACTGCATCGGCGTATTCATGCGCGTCGGAGCGGCCGCCGAAGATGAAGCCTGCGCGCTCGAAGCCGCTGATGCGCCAGCGCCCGCCGCACCGCGCCGGCTGAAGCATGGCTGCTGCTCGACGACCGACGCGCTCGACGCCCGAATGATCGCGAGCAAGCTGGGCATTCCGTTCTATGTGCTTAATTTTAAGCCTGATTTTGAGTCGATCATCGACTATTTTGTGGACGAGTATCGCCGCGCCCGCACGCCCAACCCGTGCGTGATGTGCAACATCCAGCTGAAATTCGGCAAGCTGTTGCGCTATGCCGAAGCGATGGAGGCCGAATTCATCGCGACCGGCCACTATGCCCGGATCGTGCGCGTCGGCGAGAGCGCTGCGGAGAGCGCCGCGCCGCGCGGCACGGCCCGATTGGCACGCGGCGCACATGTGCCCAAAGACCAATCCTACGTGCTGTTCGGCATTCGGCGTGAATATCTGTCGCGCTGCCTGTTTCCGATCGGACACATTCCCGACAAGGCGACGGTGCGTGCGATGGCCGCCGATCTAGGCCTGCGCGTTCACGACAAACCCGACAGCCAGGAAATCTGTTTCGTTCCCAATAACGATTATCGCGCGCTGATCCGGGCGCGCGTGCCGGAGGCGCTGCGGCCCGGCGAGTTTCGTGATCTGAGCGGGCAGCGCGTCGGCACGCACGCGGGCGTCGCCGCATACACGATCGGCCAGCGGCGCGGATTGGGCCTGGCGGTCGGCCTGCCGGTCTATGTCACGCAGATTGATCCACGCACCAATACGGTGACGGTCGGGGAGGCCGCGGATCTGCTGGCCGGCGGATTGGTGGCGGGTGCGGTCAACTGGCTGGTCGATCCGCCGCCGATCGACCTGCCGCTGCGTGTGACGGCGAAAATTCGCCACATGCACACGCCGACGCCGGCGCGGCTCTGGCGCCGCCACGATGAGACGATCGAACTGCGCTTCGATGATGCTCAAAGCGCCGTCACGCCCGGCCAGGCGGCGGTTTTCTATGATCAGGACATCGTACTCGGCGGCGGCTGGATCGATCAGGCCCTGCCGATCGACGCGCCTTGAGCGCGCGGCAGGCAGGGGCGGACGCGCGACGGTCGATGCGCATTTTTCGAATTCAGTGCAATCCATGCGTCGTCATCCGCACGGCGACCTGTTTGTTACGTACATGAATAGTGTTCGAAACGTTCGCAGCGCGCATGGCTGCATGCACGGGCTTGCGCGTTGAGCGCATACGGCGGAAAGCGATTTGCGCGCGGATGGCGGCGACACTGCCGCGGCGCGTCGCGTTTGAGAGGTCAAGCGAGTAGTCTTTCCCGACTTATGGCAAACAGCGCCACACGCCGCTTTGCAATCAACGCACTGAGCAACTGGGGGCTGAACGTCGTTCAGGCGGTCGTCGGCATCATCATCGGACGGATCGGCGTCGCGCACCTGGGAGCTGAAAGCTTCGGCTTGTTTAACGTACTCTATTCCGTGCTCGGCTTTCTGATGCTCTTCGACATCGGCCTGTCCGCGTCGATGTTTCGCTTCGCGGCGCAGGATCAGGCGGCGGGCGATTTTCAGCGCCTGCGCGAAGTCGCGTCCACGTCGTTTGCGCTTTTTCTCGCGCTGGGGCTGCTGGGAGCGGGGCTGATGCTCATCGGCGAGCCATTCATGGCGCACCAGTTCCACGTCCGTCCGGAGCTGCGCGACGGCTTTGTCGCGATGAACGTATGTCTGGCGATCACGTATCTGGTGCGCTTCATGACGCTCACCGATGCCGGCCTGCTGATCGGGGCCAATCGCTTTGACCTCATGAACGGCGTGGACATGCTGAGCAATGTGCTGCGGCTGGCCCTGCTGGTGATCTTCTGGCTTTTTCCGCCGAGCATGATGCTTTTTGGGCTGACATTTCTGGCGCAGCAGGCATTACGGGCGGCGGGCCTGCGTTTGCTTGTGCGCTTCTACGTACTGCGGACGCCGCTGCTCGCGCCGCAGTGGGTGACCCGCGCCGCGCTGCGGCGAATGGGCGGCTTTGGCGGGGTCAACGCGCTCAATCTCGTCGGCTGGCTGCTCATGACGGAGGGGCCGACGCTCGTGCTGGGCCGGCTGATCGGGCCGCAGGCAGCGGCGGCCTTCTACGCTCCGAAGCTCGTGGCGATGCTGCTGCGGACGCTGGTGGTAGGTTTCGCGAATCCGCTGATCCCGCTGGCCGGGCGCGACGCCGTACAGAACGACGGCCGCAATCTGGCGAATTGGTCGCTGCGGCTGAGTCGGCTGGCGGGGATCTTCGCGCTCTCGCTGGCGCTGCCGATCTGCCTCTTCGCCCGGCCAATGCTCACGATCTGGCTCGGCCCGGAGCAGGCGTGGATTGCGCCGCTGCTCGTTGCGACCGTCATCGGGCAGACCTTCGCCGGCATCCAGGCCGCGAATTTCTATCTGATTCTGGGGGCGGGCCGCATGCTCGCCGTCGCGGTCGGCGAAATCATCTCGGCGACGGTCTCGATCGCGCTCGCGTGCAGCGGTCAGATTTTCCTGGGCTGGGGCCCGTTGGGGATCGTCGGCGCTTTCGCCGCGGTCAGTGTGGTGCGCTATGGCGGACATCTGGCGTTCATCGCGTCGCGACAGTTCAACGTGCCGCTCGGGCTGCTCTTTATCCACGCCTACGGCATTCCGTTGCTGCCGGCGCTGCTGGTCGGTCCGGCGATGTACGGCATGCTTTGGCTCTATCCGCCGCAAGAGCCGATCATGCTCTTCGTGCAGGCTGGCGCGTGCACGCTGCTCTATCTGCTGTTGGCATGGCCGCTCGCGCTCTTTCAGCCGGACCGCGATCTGATCTTCGGATTACTCCGACGACGAAGCAGCCAAGCTCCGGCTGGAGCGTGACGCGTCAATGAGTGATAACGTGATAAGGTGATAAGGGGAGGCTTCAAACGCGTTCTCGCGCAAGAATCGAGCCCTTATCGCGTTATCAATGTATCACTTTATCTCACGCTGTCGTGATCCAGGGCTTGGAGTCGGCATGATTGTCGGGCGTTTCGAGCAGCGCCTTGAGCGCGACCAGAAACGCCGACCAGCCTTGGCCATACGCCGGGTGCTCGTCGGGGTCGATCGTGCGCGAGTGCCGGATCGTGACGCGCGTCTGCGCGCCAAGCGGCTCAAGCTCCCAGCGCACGACCGTGTCCGGCTCATCGCGATATTTCCAGTCGGTCACCAGCAGCCGATTGGGGATTAGCTCGAGGATTCGCGTCGGGCCGGCGGACAGATCGACGCCGGACTGTTGATAAGACCAGCCATAGCGATAGACGCCGCCGGGGCGCAGATCGATTTGGGCCGCTTTGCTCAGCCAGCGGTTGAGTTGCTGCGGATCGGTGAGGGCGCGATAGATGGCGGCCGGCTCGGCGTTGATCAACAGCGAGATTACCACGTCGCGCGCGTCGAGCTGTGTCGATGGGTAGCGGGCCGCGGCGCCGGCGTTCAGATACTCCCGCAGGTTGCCGATCGAGAGAATCCAGAAATCGCCGAGCAAGGCTACGGCGTCGTCAGAATGTTTCCAAACCCGTCCACGAGCGACGTGCTCCACGGCCACTTGCGTCTGGGCGTTGATCTCGCTGAGTCGCAGCGTCACCTCGCCCGGACAGCCGCGCCAGCCCCACGAGAACGCCAGCAGCTCGGGCGCGGCCAATTGTGTGATGCGCTGATCGGCTTGCACCCGCTGCTCGCACCAGGGTGTGCGGCTGCCCCAAAAGCGATAGGCCCCGCCCACGCGCGGCTCGACTTCGCATTGCTCGGCGAACCACTGGCGCAGGTGCGCGGGTTCTGTGAGCGCTTCGAAGACGCGCCCGCGCGGCGCAGCGAGACGGAAGGATTTCTCAAAGCGATTGATGTTGCTTTCGACAGACATGCGGACTCCTTTGCGGAACGAGGGGGATGAGTTTGGCGTGACGCAGCGCCGCGTCGCCAGGCGTCCCGCGGGCGGGCGCGTCCGCCAATCATCAGGCGTGTGGCGACCGCCGTGCGTGGCGCGGCTCGTCGTTGGAATTCAACGATCATGACGATTGGCTCACTTCGGTCGCAGGGTCTTGAGACTCGACAAACTCCTTGAGTTCGACCAGCCGTGCCGACCAGAAGAGCCGATAGCGCGCCAGCCACGCATCAATCACTCGAAGCGGTTCGGGCGTGGCGCGATAGACGCGCCTGCGGCCGTCGCGCGTTTCAACGACGAGCGCGGCGGCGCGCAGCAACCGCAGATGCCGGGAGATCGCCGGTCGGCTGATCGCGAAGCGGGCCGCGATGCCGCCCGCCGTGGAGGCCGACGCGAGCAGTAGATCGAGAATCGCCCGGCGGGTGTCGTCGGCGATCGCGCGATAGAGGGCCCGATCGGCGGTGGGTTTGGAGAGTTTTCGCGCGCGTGCGGTGGGCCGCGCTTGGCGCGTTTTCTTACCGGCGGCGGTCGGCTTATTGCGTAACATAGTAGTTACATATTAGCCAATCGGCGGCGGCACGGCAAGAGCAGCGGCGCCGTTGCATGGACATGCTGATTTCAAGCCAAAAGCCGGTCGTTTGATGTTCGCAGCGGGCGTCAGCAGAGCCGCGCCCGTAAGGAAGCGGAGCAGCGGGCAAATCCTGACCGCTCCCTGACGGTCGCGGCTCTGCATGCACTTGGTCGCGGCTCTGCCATGCACACGGTCACGGCTCAGCCAAACGGATGCACTTGTATCGAGATGTTCGGAGCAGAGAGACGGCGGAGATCGTATAACACCCCGCTATGGCAGCGCCGCAGCTCGACATCCAGATACCTGAGTCGCCATCGGCAGAGGCGCTCGACATGAGGCGGATCGCGATGCTCATCATGCTGGCCGGCGCGGTCTTCGCGGCCGGCATCGCATCGGTCGCACTGGGCGGAGTGGGTCTGCACGGCTGGCTGGTGCGAACCGGGATGAGTCCGTGGTTGGCAAGCGGCGTCGTCTGGGGTGTTGTGTTTGTCATGGTGGCGCTTGTGTTGGCATGGTCACTCGCGCGTGAACGCGCCAATCGCAGCCGGCTGACCGCCGCACTCGCCGATCAGGCCGCAACGGATTGGTCGAACGCCTGGCTGAGCGCGCAGCGCCGCGACTCGGCGCCGCACGCCGGCACGTTGCTGGGGTTGCTCACGATGCGGCTGGCGCAGCAGGGCCGATTCATGACGGTGCGTTTTTGGCGAACCGAGCCGGCGCCGCCGGCGCCGCTGCATACGCCGTTCGAACCGCTGCGCCTGCGTGACAGCGATCAGGCGATTCAGGAGCTGGCGCTGGCCGAAGCCATGAGCAGTGCAAGCGCAGGCGGAGCGCTGCGCGCAGCGGACGGCCTGGGGGCGGATGCCATCCTGGCTGAAAGCGGGCGTGACGCGGCGGCAGCGGAGTCGCCTGCTTCAACGGCTACGTCACCTGCAGTGACAGCGCCGTCGCCCAGTTCGACAGCGCCGTCTGCGGCGGTGGTTGTGCCGCGCCCGGCGCGCACCTGGTGGCCGCGATTGAGTACCGGGGCTTTGTGGTTGGTTGTCACGGTGTTGTTGGGCTGGTCGTTATCTGAGGCGCTTGTGAAGGGCCGTCCGACGCTGGCGCCGCTGCTCTTTTTGCTGGTGGCGGTGTTGCTCGTGGTGGGGATGGAGGGCGGCATTCTGCGACACAGGCAGGTATTCATCGTGCCTGGTGGGTTGCTCTTGCGCACGGCGACGTGGCGCGAGCGTGCCTGGCGGCTGCACCTGTTTGTGCGCGAATCGAGCGTACTGCTGATCACGCCGACCGAACCCGGGCTGTATGCGTGTGTTGTGAGCGATGGGGCGGCGCAGCACGCCTGGCGCGCGAGTGAGTTGGAGGTGCATGTGCTACAGCGGGCGTGGCGGTGCCCGCTGTCGCCGCCGGAAATGGAGCGAATGGCTGACTTGCGCTGAAGCCGGGCGCGCCGGCCTCCGCAGCCGACGATGAGCGCGCTGCGGCGTCGGCCCCCTGTAGCCACCAGCGAGGGCGCTGTAGCGTCGGCCCCTTGTGGCCAACAGCGAGGGCGCTGTAGCGTCGGCCCCTTGTGGCCAACAGCGAGGGCGCTGTAGCGTCAGCCCTCTGTGGCCGACGACGAGCGATGAATTGCGAATTGCAAAGAACGAATTGAATTCGCCACAGGAATGGCATGCGCGCGGCTGGGAACAGATTGTTGAACCGATCGCGAGCGGCCTCCGTAAGCATCGCTGATCACGTTATCACTGTTTCACTTTATCGCTGCGCAGCGACGGCGCGGGTTGAGTTGGCGCGACGGGGATCGAATCGCTTCCTTACGGGCGCGGTTCGGTTCAGACGGGCAGGATGCCTATCCCACCCATGCGCTTTGTTAGGCGCGCTTACGCGGATTGGCGGCGCACGGTCATATCGAAGCCGCGGACAAGGCCGTTGTAGAGCATCGCGGTAATACCGAAGAGCGCCCCGCTGGCGATCAGCGCGAAAACCGACCTCACGATGCGCAGATTGACAAAGGCCGGGTCGCTGATGCGCTGGTTCGGGGCATTGGCGTCGATGGTGGCGATCCACGGATCGACCAGCAATTGCAGCGCCGGAAACGCCGTCAACGGCACGACCACCGAGCGCACCCCGGAAGTCGAGTTATTCAGCGAAAACCCGCATAGCGACAACAGCCCGGTGATGAAAAGCACCGTCGCGGTGGCCGACATCACGGCCTGCACGGTCTTCTTCGAGTTCAGCGAATATTGCAGCCCGATCACCGCGCTGAGCGCCGCATAGCCGGTGATCATCACGCCCACGAGGGCGACGGCCTCTAATGTTGTGACCGCCGCGCCGCGCGAGAACAGATCGACGATCGCGAACATGAGCAGCGTTCCGACCGGCACGGCAATCAGCGGCAGCACGAGCCGCACCAGCCCTTGCAGCATGCCGCCAAGGATGTACTTGCTGGTGAGCGGCGTGGTCAGCAGGATTTCCATGGTCTGAGACTCTTTTTCGCGCGTGAGCGTCGTGGCGGCGGTGCTGGTGATGATGAGGAGAATGACCGCGAACTCGATCCAGATGAAGGCGGTGAGGGCGCTGCGCGTGGTCTCGATGCCATATCCGCCGGGCGCCTGGCTATTCAGTCCGTACCACTGATTATGATGGGCCAGGAGCAGCCAGAACCCGGCGCAGAGGCCGCCGACGATGTAGAGCTTGCGCAGGAGCGAGCGTCCGCCGGCGGAGCCGCGCGTGTTGGCCTCGCGCCAGGCGATGGGGTTGTTCCAGACGCGGCGCGGCTCGCGCGTGCGCTCGCCCGAGTCGCCGCGGCGCAGCAGCCCGGGGAGCGCATTCAGCCAGGTGCTTTCGCCCTCGCGGGCGCCGCGCCGCACAAAGATCAGGCTGATGACGACCATGACGATCGAGGTCAGCGTCGTCAGCCACATATAGCCATATTGCGGCCGGGCCAGCAGCGACGACGCCGGCCAGCCATGACCGGCAACGGCGGCGGGGTCGGGCGCGGGCGTTTGGCCGGTGACGACCAGCAGCGCAAGAAAGGGGTGCGCCGCGGAAAGCCAGCTCATGCGATATTGCTGGCTGGTCAGGCCGATCTCCGGTCCGAGCGGCGCGGTTGCAAGCTGGCCCCACGGCGACAGGCCGATCAGCAGCCCGCCCAGCAAATAGATCGCGATGCCGACAAAGAACGAGAAAATCGTGCGGCGCGTGCCGACCTTCAGGAAACTGATCATGATCGCGATCGACCCGGTGATCAGCCCGGTGCAGGCGGCGAGTCCGAAGCTCTCAAAAACCTCAGTCACCGTCACGCCGCCGTAGAGCATCGTGATGCAGAACACCGGCAGCCCCGAGAGCAGCAGAACCCAAACAAAATAGAGCCGGGAAAAGAGCGACCCGAGGACGATCTGGCCGTTGGTCAGCGGCGTCGTCAACAGAATATGAAAGGTGTTGGAGTCTTTCTCCTGTGTGATGGCGGCGGCGCAGAAAACGGGCGCGATGAAGCTCATCAGCAGCAATTGCATGACGCTGACATACATGAACGTGCGCGTCGACTGCTTGGCCAGTTCGGCCAGTGACTGACTCGTGCTGTTGAGGAGCAGCCCGCCAAAAAGTACGAAGACCGCAATGAGCGCGGCGAGATAGCCGGCCCGCACCCAAAGATGGCGGTTGCGCTTTCCGCCGGTGGTCACGACCCGCACCAGTATTGGATTAGCCGGCAGGAGCCGCCAGAGCCACACGCCGATGTCGCCGAGAATCCCCATGCGTTTTCCTCTTGGGCGGAGTATAGCGTGCGGCGGATGTCGTGGGCGAAGCGAGAGCGACCCGGCGGCGGGGACTTCACTGGGCAACCGCGCGCTGTTCTTCAGAAATGCACTCAGCGCGGGTGGAACAGGCTTCCAGCCTGTCGAGGGTAGTGCTTCATCAAACTTGAATTTTCGGATGAAGTGGAAAGCAGCTCCGACGTCGCGGCATGAGTTTAGTGCCTATCTTTGTCGTGGGACGCACGGGCCGGAGGCCCATGCTACCCTCGTTTCGAACCCGCAAATTCAAGTGTGACGAAGCAGGAGGTCTGATACAGCACGCATCCGCAGCGCGCGGTGATAACCGCAAAGCAGCGCTTGGATGGCATGGCTTCGCCAAGAAACGACCGAGCGGCCGCTTCGGATCGAAGTGGCCGCTCGGTCGAGTTTTCAGCCGCAGAGGCTCAGACGCACCGATCGCTTCGGTTTCGGTGCGTTCCGCTCGGATCGGGTTGAGTCGAGGGTTCGAGCACCAGCCTGAACGATGCTCTCACATCACGGTCCGATCGCGTCGCGGAACGTATCGGCGGCGCTGCGGAACGGAGCCGTCGCGCCGTCGATCGTGTTCAGGAACGCCCGCAGATCGCTGAGCTGCGAGGCGTTGAACGTCGCGGTGAACGTGCCGCCGCCCGGCACGAGGTGCCGCGCGAAGACGTCGTCGAGGGTCTGGGCCGAGCCGTCGTGGAAATAGGGCTTGCTGTAGCCGATGCCCAGCAGTGTCGGAGAGTTGAAGCCCAGCCCGCCGAGCGCGCCCGTGCCGTCCGAGCGGATCTCGATCGGACCGGCCGCGCTAAACGTGCCCACGGTATCGAGGAACGTGATCGTGTTCGCGCCGACCGTATAAGCCCGAATCTGTGCCGCGGTGTTCACGATGCCGGGATCGCGCGCCACACTGCCCGCGACCGGCGGCGCCGTGAACGTCGGATTGTCGAGGTGGAAGATCGTGCTCTTGGTCCACTTCGGTCCGCCATGGCAGCTCGCGCAATTCGTTCCAAAGAGATCGCGCCCGCGCTGCGCGGCGGCGGCATCCGACGGCGGCGGCATGATCGCCGAGCGAACCGTCTGCACCCACAGCGTTTGGGCATCGAGCGCGTCAGACGCGCCCTGCGTGATGCCGTGGTTGTAGACCTCCGGCTTCGGCGGGGTGCCGGCAAAGCCGAGACCGCCCTGCACCGCGATCGAGTTTTCGTTGAAGTCGTTCACGCTGCCGCGGACCGCGTTCCAGTTGCTGATGCGCTGATCATGCGGGTTGTCTTTGGCGAAGAAGCCATCCAGCGGCGCGGTCTGGCGCGGGCCGGTCGCAAAGGTCCAGGTGATGCCGTCAGCGAGGCCGTCGGGGTGGCACGACCCGCAACTGCTCCACGAATTGTCCGATGCCTTGTTGCGGAACTCCAGCGGGACGATGTCGCGAACTTCCTGCGCGAAGATGCCTTCATCCGCCACGCCCAGCGCGGTGAAGAACACCAGCTTGCCGACGAGCACGCCGTGGTCGAAGGTGCCCGCGACCGGCGGCGTGCCGGAGGGGATGTCGCGCGTAATCACGGTGTTCGTATCGAGGTTCACCGCGGTCACGGAGACGTTGACCTCGTTGTTGGCGTAGGCGCGCTTGCCGTCGCTGCTGATGACGACGCCGGTGGGTATGTTGCCCGTCTGAATGCGGACGACATTGGGATCGTTGATTTCGATCAGGCCGTTGGCGTCGAGCGTCGCGCGCAGCAGATAGTTTCCGCCACGGCTGACGAAAAGCATGATGCTGCCGCTGCTATTGGCGTCGGAGGCGACGATGTCGCCGCCGAAGAGCCGCGCCAGCGACGTATTCGGGAACGTGACCGTCGGCTGCGTCTCGTTCTTGATCTGATTGTTCAGATTGCTGGTTTCGAGCGCGGTCTCGGTGAGGTTGCTCGTGTTGATCACGCTGACGAGCGCCTGCACGTTGACGTTGAACGTGAGCGGCGGTTCCGGCGCCGGGGCGATGCTGGTCACAAACAGACGCGAGCCGCGAATCAGCAGGCTGTAAAGCTGATTGGGGTGACAGCCTTGCGGATCCAACACGACCGACGCATCGCCCGCTGCCGCGCCCGTGTTCGGACAGAACGTGTCGTTCACGGTAGTCGCGGTGATCTGGCGGCAGAACCTGCTGCGATCGCCGTTGAAGCCCGAATTGGCCAGCGGCGCCAGCGTGATCGTGTTGATCGTGGCGGGATTGCTGACGAGGAAGGCATTCACGACGCCCTGCTTGCCGTCGTCGAAATTTTCCGCGGTTCCGGCCGCAGCCCGCGCGGCGATCGCCTCGGCGTAGAAGCGGCTGACAAAGACGGTTTCGTCGGTGTCGTCGCCGTCGCCGTCGTTGGTGATCGCGATCGCCTGCGGATTTCCGCCGGTGGTGATCGTGCGCGTCACGGCGCGCGTGCTCAGATTGATCTCCGAGACGGTGCCGGAGGTGTGATTGGCGACGTAGAGGCGCGTGCCGTTGGGCGTGACAGCGCAGCCGCGCGGCTCACTGCCGACGGTAATGTCGCTGACGACATTGAAGGCATTGGCGCCTTTGAGCGCAATGACCGAGACCGTGCCGCTGACGGTGTTGGTCACATAAGCCTCGGTGTCGCCGGGGCTGATCGCAACGAAGCGCGGCTCATCGCCGACGGCGACTTCCGCGAGCTTGGTCGCGACATCGGCGCCCGCGTTATTGCGGACAGCGATGATCGAGACGCTGTTGGTCTCGCGATTGACGACGACGACGCGGCTGTCGTCGCTGGTGATCGCGATGTTTGACGAGCGCGTCGGCGTCAGCAGCCGGTCGCAGGCGTCGCCGACGCCATCGCCGTCGGCGTCGGCCTGATTGCCGTTGGCGATGGTGGGGCAGTTGTCGCAGGCGTCGCCGACGCCGTCGCCGTCGCCGTCGGCCTGGTCCGCATTGGCGGTGGTGTCACAGTTGTCGGCGACATCGATGATGCCGTCCTGGTCCTGGTCGGTCTGATCGACGGCCGGAGGACACCCTGTGCAGCAGAGGAGCGCGGCCAGTCCGGCAGTGCATCCGATTCCCAATCTCAAACGATTTCTCATTCTTTTTCTCCATTTTTTGAGGGGACGATGTGAGAGGAGCCAATTTCTGTTTGGAGCCAATCGTACTGAAACGCTTCTAATTTCCCGCAGGAGTCACACATCGTCAACCGAAAAACCTGCTGCTAGCTCAAATTATTCCCGGTTGTCGAAATTGGTGCACGGTCGACGGCGCGGCGCGGAAGCGCTTACGCCGCCGCGTTCATAGCACTTCAAGGAGTTCTAGGAGGAGGCGAGAATGGCCCCATCGATCGATGGGGCCGGGATCGCTGTGTCGCGAAGGCAGACGGCGCCGTATGGCCGAGCCTCGACCGTCAGGGAGTGGTCAGGTTTGGCTGGTTGCTCCGCTTCCTGACGGTCGCGGCTCTGCTTGCGGTCGCGGCTCTGCTTGCGGTCGCGGCTCTGCTATCGGCATCGATAGCGCGCCGATCCGCCGGCGGCTACGTCGTGAACAGTCCGCGATCGGTCGGCGTAAAGCCGGGGAAGAGCTGCGGCAGATAGGCCGAGCCCGCCAGGCGATCGCGCACGATCTCTGCGAGGATGTCGCGATAGTCGACCGTGACCTCGAGATCCTGACCCTGATAGAGCGCGCCGTCGTACGTCGTCGGCCAGTTGTTCGTGTAGACCTGGCCGCCGTTGACGTGTCCGCTGATGACGAACATGACGTTGCCGTGGCCGTGATCGGTGCCGCGGCTGCCGTTGGAGCCGACGTTGCGGCCGAACTCGGACATCACGGCGAGCGTGACGTTGCGATAGCCGGCGTCGAGCACGTCATACCAGAAGGCATAGAGGTTGGTCGCCAGGTTGCGCATCAGCGTGTGCATGTACTCGCCTGGCGCGGTGCCCTGCTCGCTGTGCGTGTCCCAGCCGCCCAGGTCGATCGTGATCGACTCGACGCCGACGCGGGCTTTGATGACGGCGGCGGCGGCCTTGAGCTGCACCGCCAGCGGAGAGTTGTCGATCGTTTCGTACGTCGCGCCGGCCCGCGGCACATACGCGGGAATTCCGATGCGCTGGATGAGGTCGATCGTCGCCTGCGTGTTCTGGGCCGACGCGCGCAGCAGTGTCGTGGAGGCGTCGTACATCGTGCGCAGCGCCGATCTGCGGAACGGAATTGTGTAGTCGTCACCGCCTAGGTTGAAGTTCAGCGGATCGGGCACGGCCTGAGCTTTCGGAGCGCCGACGATCGTCTGAGGAAGAGCCGTTCCCAGCGACATGTTCCGCACGATCGTTCCGGGCACCTCGGGCAACTGCGTGATCAGCCGGCCGAGCCAGCCGGTCGTGAGCGTACGATCCTGTGGGCGGCCGACCTCCATGTAATACATCGCGTCGAAGTGGGAGCGCGTCTCATCGCGCGAGCCGGTCGCGTGCACGACCAAAAGATCATTGGCATTGTAGATCGTCCGCAACGGCGCCATCGGCGGCAAGAGGCCGAAGTAGCCGTCGAGATCGCGAATCGTGTTTGGATTGCTCTCCACCGGTCGGCCGTAGGGTTCGATCAGCGGCCGCCGCACGGCCAGCAGGCGGTCATACTCGGCGTGGGGAACGACGAGCGAGAGACCGTCGGCCCCGCCGCGCAGATAAATCTGAACGAACACATCGCGTCCGGGGATGCCACCGCCGCCAAAGGACATGCGGGGCATCCAGGCGGGGAGGGTGGCGGCCGCGGCAGTCGCGGCGCCGGTCAGGGTCATGAACTGCCGCCGCGAGAGATTATTGAATTCGCGGCAGGCGTGGCAAGAATGCTGGAACATAGTCAACTCCATCTCCAGAGAGTGGGTGATGCATATTGTTTTCGATGACCAGGAACGAACGGAATAGAAGCCGTCGGGCGGTTTGGAACCGCGACTGGCTCAACGGGTGCGCTTCTCACGTTCGTTCGAATCATGGGTTTTCTCACGTGCTCGTACGCCGTCGGCCACGGAGGGCCGACGCTACAGCGTACGCCGTCGGCCACAGAGGGCCGACGCTACAGCGTTCGCCGTCGGTCGCGGAGTGCCGACGCCACAGGGCGCTCGCCGTCGGCCACGGAGCTACCGACGCTGCGGCGGCATGAGAACGCGCTAGTACCACTGAAAGCTCGGCGCGCCGAAGGCCAGGCCGGCGGCCTCGCGCCGGAACCAGTCGACGCTCGGGCCGGCTTGATTCAGGAAGCCGATGAGCGCGTTGACCTCGGTGGTCGTCAGTCGTCCGTTGAACCAGCGGTTGTTGATGATTTTCACCGCCGCGGTCGGATTGGGTGCGGCGATGATATCGTTGAGCGGGAGTGTGAGGGTGTCCCACTCGACGGCATAGGCGCCGATCGACCAGCGTTGCAGCAGGCCGTTGGACCAATAGCCGGGCGCATCGGGGTAGCCGTTCGGCGGCGCCCAATGGAACGGGTGGTGCGCCATCAGGTCGAGCCACCAGAGCACGGTATCCATGTTATTAATCGTCGAGCCGGCGCCGCCGCGCAGAATCGACATCAGATAGTGGAAGGGGCGCTTGAGCTTGAGCGGGGCGGCATCGAGAAAACGCTCGCTAAGGGCGGCGCGGACCATGGCGCGGATGTCGCCACGATTGCGGAGATAGGCGTCGACGATGCCCTGGACGAGGCCGGTCGGCGGCGTCGCATTGCCCCAGAAATAACGCGCGAGTTTGGTCGCCAGAAAGCGGGCCGTGATCGGTGCATGCGTGGGCGATTGCGTCAGGATCCAGTGCACCATGTAGCCGTCATTGATGCCGCCGCCGGCCGGCAGGTCATAGCCGAGGATTTGTTTGGGGCCGTTGTCGTGGGCGTCGGCGTCGAAGAAGAAGTCGCCGCGTTGTGCCCAATCGCCGACGCCCCAGGTGTGGATGCGCCAACCGGTCAAGGCCCGGGCGACTTCCTCGATGTCGCGCTGCGTATAGTTGGGCGCGCCCGGTGCGCCGGGACTGAGCGTGTGCAACTCGAGCAGCTCGCGGGCGTAGTTTTGATTGGGGCTGCCGACGTAGCTGGTGTCGTTGTTCAGGTAAAAGAGCATCGCCGGGCTGGTCATGCTGGCCAGCAGCAGATCGGGGAAGGTTCCCAGCGCGTGCTTGCGCACGACCTCGCGATCGTCGAGCACCTTGAAGAGATACTGGCCATCCATCTGCAGATTGATGCTGAAGTGGTCCGACCAGAATTCGACCATGCGCTCGTAGAGCTGCCGGCGGCTGTACGCGCCGCGTAGCACGGTTGCCGCTAGCATGTGCGAGAGGGGGGTATAGTCGAACGTACCGCTCTCATAGAGGCGGTTCCAGACTTGCTGGGTTGATTCCAGTCGGGCCGAGTAGGGGGCCAGCAGCGCGTCGCAAGCGCTGTCGTCGATGCGGGTGTGGTTTAGCTGAAATTCGAGATAGCCACGATAGCCGAGGCGCTCCGCGAGCGGCAGCTCGTAGGGGCTGGGGCCGAAGGTCGTTCGATCGACCAGTTTGCGCAGGCGCGAGTAATTTGGCGTGCCGATGGTCGGGTCAGCAGGCGGCGCGAAGGGGTCCAGTTCCGGCGATACCGCCGGTCCGGGGCCACTGGTTGCAGTGCCGGCGGCGGCCTTCGCGGCGCCCCACCACTCAGCTATTCCGTGCCCGGCGAGCGCGCCGAGCAACCCGCCGCCGGCGAACATCTCTCGGCGTGAGAGCGTTTTGGCTTTGGCGCTCGCGCCGGATTTGCGCCGGCCGGCGTTCGATGTGATCGCGGCCAGTTCAGCGTCGGAGGGCGTTTTCGGCACGACCGTCGCCGCCGACGGCGCCTCGTCCATTCCGTTGTCTGCTTCAAGTGCCGCTCGCGACCTGGGTCGCGCCGCCGCTTCGGCGTTCATCCGTTCGCAGAACGCGCGATAGCCCTGTAAGAGCGTTGGCATGATTCAATCTCCCTGCGAATTCCCCCGTGGTAATGAAAGAACCCCAGCGCGGGGTTGGAAACTCGAGATCGAGATATCGACTTGCCGACATGATCATGGCGCAGATCCGACCGGGCGGCGCAGGTTTAGGCTGCCTGCAATCACGAATAGACCGATACGGCTCGATGCCGATCCGGGTGTAATCCAAGTACCGCTGCCGCCGATAGGACAAGCCTCGCAGCGGTCGCACGGACAATTCATTGTGATGATGCTCATAGCAGCGACAATCACGTCACTGCCATGAGGATCATGTTGTTCTATTTGAACGAATTGGCAAGCAGCGCGATTTCGCCATAGTTTTTTTAACTCGCGTCGTGAGAAATTCGCAACCGGTTGCGCAACCATCGGCTTCGCAGCAGAGCGCTGTACGGCGATTGTGGCGTGTGCGCTCGTGCGCAGTGTGTCATGGGAATATCGAAGAACAGCACGGTGCAGAATCTCGACGGCTCTCGAATGGACCGGTCTTGAGCGGCTCGACCTCAAGTCTCTGGGTCGATGCACCGGCAGGGTGGCGCGTCGTTTTTTGCCCGGACGGTGAACGCCAGGCTCATGCGCCCTCCTGGTGCAAAACAAGGGGAGCGCGGCAACCAGGGCCTGAAGGGCCCTGGCTACGGATCGTCCGTCCTCCGGGCGAAGACGGCAGTCGAGGAGCCAGAACGGCACACGCCGGGCGAAGACGGCCAATTCGATGAATCCGAGCTCTCGCAATGAAAAGCGACCTGAAAATGTGACGCCGACCCGTTGGAAAACGGTCCATCCACTCGCTTGCCATGCTTTCCCGCGGCGGATATCCTATCTGGGCTTAATGAATTGGAGATGATCGATGTCGGTTCATAGTTCGTTGCGACGGAAAAGCTCACTCGTGCGGCACCGCAATGTGCTGACCCGGGCGGAGCGCATCACGCGGATGCAGTCCGAGGAAATCTGGACCGCGGAGCATACCGCTTTGGGGCTGCCGAAGGTCGGCAATCGCAAGATCAAGGCCGCCAAGAAGAAGGCCAAGGGCGAAGACGCCGCCGCAACGCCGGCCGCCGGAGCCGCCAAGAAATAGGCGGTTCGGTCAGTCGTCTGCGGAATGCGGCGCCCCCGATCGTGCGGCCCATGGCATTCATCACGGAGCGCAGTCGCCAGTCGGCTGCGCCCGTTTTGTCATGGGCTGTATAGGCGTGGGGCTGGGTAGGCGTGGGACTGCGGAGTCGGGCGGAGTGCGGGAATTTCTGCAGCCGGGTGGAAACGCCGCTCATTACCGGGCTACGATGAAATGTTGGGTGAGGCTGGGCTGTGTTGGGCCTGTGCGGCTGGGCACACGTCGTCGACTTGCGTGCATGGGTTGGTGTAACCGTCTGGCCGTGCCTTTGAACGGTTCTTGTTTTCAACGGACGGAAGATGGCGCTGTTGCCGGCGTGCTTCTTGGTTGGCGTGAGCGAGCTAACTACGCAGCCTGACATCGCGAGGACGTTGCCAGGTCGTCGGGCTGATGGCGGCGCGAAACACTGCCGACCTTCTCGTGATCCGTGCCGGCTGGAAAGCGTCTGGCAGCGCAATCCCCAAACTCAGCGATGTGGCCGATTCGCGTTTCGATCTGGATGAAGAGCGACTTCACGCTACAGTACGCGGCTCGGAATATGACGGCGGCAAGCTGGCTAGTCCGCCAAACGTTGCCGTGATCGGCACGCCACGAAGGTTGGCAGCGCTGGGCACGGAAGAATTGAAGCGATCCATCTATGGCTCATGATCATCTTTCGGTGCAGACGCAGACCGGCCGGGCGACGGCGAAGCTCATCGCCACAATGCTCGGCGGTGTGCTGGTGGTTTCATCGTTCGTGGCGAGCTGGCTGTTTAGCGAGGGAACGGGAAAGGCCGCCGAGCTTTCCGCCAAGACTTACAGCAGCATTCTGGCGGCGGCCGGCGCGCTGTTGCTCGCGGTGCCGCTCTGGTGGCATGCGATCAAGTGCCTGGCGCATGGCCACATGCACATGGATGAACTGGTCGGCCTGGCCATTCTCGCGGCGATGGCGATCGGCGACTATCAAACCGCCGGCGTCGTGGCGTTTTTCCTGCTGTTGAGCAATCTGATCGAGACGCGCACGGCGCTCGGAGCGCGGGCGGCGATTGAGGGGCTGGTGCGACTGACGCCGACCAAAGCTCGACGCCTCCTCGGCGATGGACGCGAGGAGGAAGTCGATGCGCCGAATCTGCGGCCGGGCGACGTCGTCCTGGTGCGCCCCGGCGACAACGTTCCCGCCGACGGCGTGATCATGCGCGGGCAATCCACGATCAACCAAGCCAACATCACCGGCGAATCACTGCCGGTGGAGAAGGGCGTCGGTCAGGAAGTCTTCGGCGGCACGAGCAACGTCACGGGCGCGCTGGAGATCAAGGTCTCCAAGGTCGGCGCGGATACGACGCTCGGCCGGGTGCAGGATCTCATTCTTCAGGCCGAGCTGACCAAAATTCCGCTGATGCGGCTGATCGATCAATACGCCTCGTGGTACACGCCGGTGACGCTGATGCTGGCGGGCATGGTGTGGTTCTTCACGCCCGATCCGACGCAGAAGGCGCAAAAGGCGATCGCGCTGTTGGTGATTGCCTGCCCGTGTGCGTTGATTCTGGCGACGCCGACGGCGATCGTCGCGGCGCTCTCTGCGGCGGCACGGCTGGGCATTTACATCAAGGATGTCGCCAACATTGAATGGGCGCGGAAGCTGACAGCGGTCGTGTTTGACAAGACCGGCACGCTGACAACCGGCGAATTGGCGGTGACGCGATTGATGCCTGCGCCGGGGGTCGATCCGGCGGAATTGATGCGCACGGCGGCGTCGGTCGAGCGGCTCAGTTCGCATCCGGTGGCGCGGGCGATTGTCGCCATCGCCGAGCGGGCCAAAATCACCTATGACGAAGCCGCCGATTTTCAGGAAGTCGCCGGCAAGGGCGTGACCGCTCGGCTCGGGGGCCAGCCGGTCATGATCGGCCGGCAGACTTTCATTCGCGAATCCGGCGGCGATTTCTCGGCGCTGACCGGGGATGAGTTCGCCGAGCCGGAGGGCCTCAGCGTTCTCTACGTGGCGCGCGGCGGGCGCGTGCTGGGCTGGATCGGCCTGGAAGATCGCACGCGGCCCGAGGCGAAGCAGGCGATGGATGAGTTGCGACAACTCGGCATCAAGCAGCTGATCATGGTCACGGGCGATCGCTGGTCGGTCGCGCGGCGTGTCGCGCGGGAAATGGGCTGTTCCGACGTGCAGGCCGAGGTCTTGCCGCAGGACAAGCTGGCCCTGGTCGACGCGCTCAAGCAGCGCGGCCACACCGTCGCGGTTGTGGGCGACGGCGTCAACGACGCACCGGCGCTCGCTGCAGGCAACCTTGGTGTGGCGATGGGCGCCGCCGGCAGCGACGTGGCGATGAACAGCGCCAGCGTCGCCCTGATGTCGAGCGATCTGCGGCGGCTGCCGTTTTTGGTGAGCCTGTCGCGCGCGACGACGAGCGTGGTGTGGCAGAATCTGATTTTCGGCATTGCCTTCATCATCACGGTCGAGGTGGCGATTTTCTTCTACGACGTGCACCCCATGCTGGCGGCGGCGCTGCACACGGTCTCCTCGGCGGTGGTGGTGTTGAACAGTGCCCGCATGGTGCGCTTTGGCGAGCACATCGCGGCGCACGTTCCGGCGCCGCGCGAGGTGCGGGCGTCGCCTTTACCGGGGCGCGTGGCGTTGCAGGCCGTGTGATCGCGCCGCCCACAGTAGGACGGCAAACGCCGCTTGCGTGCGATTCGGGCGTGGCCGGATGGAAGCGAAGCGGCCCGGGCCTTTTCGGCGGGCCGAGGCGAGCGAGTGGTTGAGAGGTTCATGGCGCAATTGACGATGGCGTGCGTGTCGGAATTGGAGTGGCTGCGCGCGGCACGGGCGCGACCGCATAGCCGGGCGTGCGAGCTTGCGGCGCTGGCCGCCTCGCTGCATCAATTGGTTGGGCTGTTCCGTCGCGAATCGTCCGGCGGCTCAGCCGACTTCGCGCGTCTGGAAGAGCGCCACGCCCAGGCACAGCACCCCGAGCGAGTAGAGCGTGGCGTAGATGAGCACGCGCAAGACCTGAATCGCGGGAATCGCCAGCTCTTGCGTGATGGCGTCGCCAGCCCAGAAGAACTGGAAGTTGGGCGTAATGGCGTAGAGCACCTGAAAGATCAGGCCCTGATCGCGCGACAGCCCGAAGTAATGATCCGAGAGCAGCCCGAGCAGATAGACGCCGATGCACAGCGTCAGCGTCAGCACCTGCCCGCAGCGGGTCGCGAAGGCCACCGCGAAGGCCGTCAGGATCAGCGTGCCGGAAAAAACCATGACCCCCGCGTAGAGCACCTGCATGTTGCGGAAGTCGCCGCCGAAGGCCTGCGGTTTGAATTCGCGATCAAAGGGCATGCTCAGGAGCAGGGCGGCCGTCGCGGTCGGCACGATCCAGTAGGTCAATGTCGCCGAGAAGTGCCAGCCATAGACGTAGTTGCCGAAGCCGCAGGCGAGCAGGCTGATCAAGAGTGCCGATCCGCCGAAAACAAGGAGCGGAAGATCATACGAATCGGAGACGTTTTCCATCACGCCGTGCCGCGCGACCATGAAGAAGACCAGCAGCAGCAGATAGAACCCGGCCAGCACGGCGCCGAGCACGCCGAAGTATTTGCCCAGCAGAAAGGCCGTTCGGCTCACGGGCTTCGAGACGACGGTGAGCACGGTGCGCGATTCAAGCTCACGCGTGATGACGCTGGTGGCGGCGAAGGCGCTGGCGAGCAGCCCGTAGAGCAAGAGCAACGCCAAGCCGATATCCTTGAGCACCTTGGTGTCGCTGCCCGATTCGAGCGAGAAGGCCGCGAGGCTGGGGCTCAGCAGCATCCAGCCGATCGCCGCCCAGAGCAGGACGGCGTAGATGGGCTGACGAATGGTCTCGGTGAACGCGTTGCGGGCGATGGCGAATATCTTGGGCGTCATGCGACGCGGCATTATACGCCGGAGCGCGCATTTGTCTTTCCGTGGCGCGTGCCGCGCGGGCGCGCGGGCGCCTTTCGCGGCGCCGGCGCGTTGGCGCAAGTGGGCCGGATCTGACGCGCAGGGCGCCCGGCGGCAGCGACCGCGCTTCCGTCGATGCCGCGGCGACAGGATTGATTGGCGTGGTTGATCGGGGCCGATCCGGCGCGGTCGGCCGCTTGGAATGGTGTGAAATCCGCATGAGAATCATCGCATGACCGAAACCGCACACACACGCAGCCGCAAGGCCGCGCTGGCCGGGTTGATCCTGCAGGCGCTCGCCTTCGTCGCGCTGTATCTGCTTAGCACGACGAGCGGCTCCTGGGCCATCCGGGCGGCGGGCTGGTTTGTCCTCGCGGGCGTGCCCATCTGGTTTGTCACTCTGTTGGTCTTCCGGCAGCGTGAGTTGGCGATCCTCGAGGGGCTGGACCTCGAAGCCCTGCGCCGTGAACGCGAGCGCACCGGCGGCGGCGCCGCGATGTTCGAGGAGGGGGGCAGCGCGGCGCTGGGTTTCCGCGTGGCGGAGGCGCGGCTGCGCTGGATGGAGCGCGTGCTCATCCCGGTCTTCGGGCTGTTGACCGCGTTGCTGCTGATCGGCTACGGCTCCTACATCCTCTACATCTTCTATCTCAACCAGCTCCGGCTCACTTCCGGCCCGTGGGCCACGCTAAATCACGTGCCGTTCCACCTGGTCGCGCTGGGCGTGCTGCTGTTGCCGCTGTTTTTGTTCTCACGCTATGCGTCGGGGCTGGCGCGGGTGGCGGAGTGGCAACTGCTGCGCGGCTGCGGCGCGTTCACGCTCGGCAACGCGCTGGCCGTGGGGGCCGGCGCGGCGACGCTGGCGGTCATGCTCTATGCCGAGAATCCGTGGTGGGAGCGGCTGCTGGCCTATGTGATTCCAGTGTTGATGGTGCTGCTGGGCATCGAGACGCTGCTGAATCTATTGCTGGAGGTCTATCGACCGCGCACGGCTGAGAAGGAGGCCCGCGCGCCCTTCGACAGTCGCATCCTCGGGCTGATTTCGGAGCCGGGCGGATTGGCCGGCGCCATTGCTGAGGCGTTGAACTATCAGTTCGGCTTTCAGGTTTCTCAGACCTGGTTCTATCAACTCGTGCAGCGCACATTTGTGCCGCTGTTGGGTGTCGGCCTGTTGACGCTGTGGGCGCTGACGACGGTCGTGATCGTGCTGCCCTTTGAGCATGCCATCGTCGAGCGGTTCGGCGTGCAGCAGGCGCCCGAGGCGCCGCTCGGCCCGGGGCTTTATTTCAAGTGGCCGTGGCCGTTTGAGGTCGCACGCAAGTACAACACCGGCGAACTGCACCAGATATTCATCGGCTTCAAGCAGTTCGACGCCGAGGCCAAGCCCGAGGACGATCTGAAAGAGGGCAAAACGATGCAGTGGACTGACCAGGACCATCTGGGCCAGGCCCACTTCGAGTTTCTGATGCCGACGCCTCCGGACGCGGCCGCGCGGACGGTGGCGGCATCGGCGGACCGCGTCGCCGGTGATCAATCGGTGCCGGTCTACATGCTGCGCATGAACGTCGCCGTCCAATATCGCATCCGGTCGGATCGCTTGATCGATTACACGCGGCAGCGGTCGGATCCGGATCAGTCGCTCCGCAACATCGCCTGGACCGAGGTCGCGCGGCTGGCGGCCACGAGCAATTTCTTCGACTTTCTCGGTGACAAGCTGGATGTGGTGAATCGTGCCCTGCGCGAGCGGATCGTGCAGGCTGTGGATGCCGCGAAGCTGGGCCTCGAGATCGTCTTCGTCGGCGTCGCCAATGCCCATCCCAATATGCAGGTGTCGGAAGCGTTTCGCGACGTGATCAAGGCCGAGCAGGAGCGCCTCGCGGCGATTCGCAACGCACTAGTTGAGCAAACCAAGAAGCTTTCGGAAACCGCCGGCGACCGGGCGCGGGCCTTGCTGCTTTCGGCGGCGATCGACGCGGCTCGTGAGGCGTCGACCGCGGTGAATGACGCGCAGCGGAAGCTGGGCGCGGATGAGGGGGCGGCCGGCCTGCTCGCCGGATTGCGCAAGCTCACGCCGCAATTTCTCGCGGCGGCCGGGGCGCAGATGGAGCTTGAGCACGTTCGGCTGCGGCGGCGCAACCTGGCGGAAGACCAGGAATATGGCCTGGGCGCGCGGCAGCGCGATATCGCAGCACTGGCGGAAAATGAGACAGTCGCTGAGCGTGCAGCGCAGGCGGCAGTCGCCGCGCTGGATGAGGCCATTGCACAGGCGCGGACGGCGGCACGCGATCTCCCCGCGGCGCAGGCTGATGCGGCAGTGGAACTGGTGCGTGCGGAGGTCAACCTGAAGTTCTGGAATGAGCAGCTCGAGGATCAGTTCCGCGCGCTGCAGGGCGGGGCGGCGGCGATCCTGGCGGAGGCGGAGGCGCAGCGCTGGGAGATTCAGATGAGCAACGCCGCCGGCCTCGCGCGGGTGCAGAATGAGCGCTTGGCGTATCAGTCGGCGCCGGAGATCTACAAGACCCGGCGCTATCTTGAAGTGATGCGTGAGGGCATTCAACGCGCCCGCAAGGTGCTGATGATGTTTGACGCGAGCGGCCGCGCGGTCGAATTGCGCATGAACGCCGAGGACCAACCGGGCCTTGACACGACCATGCTGCCGTCGGAGTTGCCGCAAAGATAAGCGGAGTCGCTGCGGCCGGCGCGCGGCGTGCGGCTCCATGCGGCCGAGGTCCGGCGCGGCGGGCGGATGGATGTCCGGCGTCGGCCTCGGCGTGAAGCGCGCCGACGTGGACGCCGCCGTCAGAATGTGAATGAGATCCAGCGCTGCGAGGCAGCGCGGGTAAGAAGGAGTGTGCATGAGGAATCTGCCGATCCCGACGATCATCACGGCCACGCTGCTGGTGGCGGCGCTGATCGCGTATGCGGTGACGTTTCAGGTGCGTTTCTCGGAAGTCGCCGTCCGGGTGAAATTCGGTCAAGCGACCGAGAGCAGCGTGGTGAAGGCGCCGGGCGTCTATCTGCGCTGGCCGTGGCCGGTGGAGACGATCGAGCGCTACGACCGCCGGCTGCAGACGACCGATGCGCCCGAGGCCGAGGTGAAGACCTTCGACGGCAAGAACGTGATTGCGGGTGCATTCGCGATCTGGCGGATTGATGATCCGTTGAAGTACTTCATCCGCGTGAAGACGCAGCGCGAGGCGGAGAACCAGATGCGCGCCCGTCTGACGCAGGCGCAGGCCGCCGCCTTCGGCAAGCTCACGATGGCGGATTTGTTCAACCTTGACGCGGACGTGGTGGAGAAGACGCACACGCGGCTGCGATCGGACATGCTCGGCGATCCGCAGGTCGCGACGTCGCTGGTCGCCGCGATGAAGGCGGAATATGGCATCGACCTGCAGGACGTGGGAATCCGCCGGGTCTCGCTGCCCGAATCGGTCAGTCAAACAGTTTTTCAATCGATGATCGCCGAGCGCAAGACCAAGGCGGAGCGCTTCAAGGCTGAAGGCAAGTCGATTGCCGACGCAATCACCGCGACGGCCGAGGCGGACGCACGGAAAATCCTCGCGTTCGCGGAGCGTAAGGCGCAGGAAATCCGCTCAGCGGGCATTCAGGCCGGCACCAACATGCTGCGGCAGATTCAGACGGAAGACAGCGAGTTCTTCCAGGTGCTGCGCTGGTATGACGCGCTGCGCGACATGCTGCGCAACCGCACGACGATCTTCCTCGATCAGAAGTCGCTCTTCTATCAGCCGTTTGTGACGCCGCCGGGCGAGCGGGCCGTCGCACCGCGGATCGAGCCGGGTGAAATGGGCGGCTCAATTGTGCCGCCGGCAGCGCCGGCAGCGCCGCGCGGGTTGGAGCGCGGCACGAACTAGCGCTAGATCAAGGTTGTGCGCGGGTTCGGCGGGTGCGGGCCGCGGGCCTGTCCCGGGCCGGCGGAAAGCCGGCCTCGACCCGGAACCGGCGCAGGACGGATTGTCAGGATGAGACAAGCAGCGCGGCGGGCCGTCATCGGCGGCCGGCGCTGCGGACGATTGAGACACACAGGAAGCTTCGGCCATGCCGCACGATCACACTCACGGCCACGACCATCACCACCACGATCATGATCACGGCCATGCGCACGGCCACGAACCGCCGCCGACGTTTGAGGATCCGGCGCAGCAATCGCTGGTCAACGCGCTGCGCTCAAGCTTCGGCATCTTGCGCGTGCTGATGCTGGTGCTCGTGGTGATGTATCTGTTTTCCGGCGTATTCAAGATCGGCCCGGGTGAGCAGGGTCTGATCGCGCGATTCGGCAAGCTGGTGCAGAACGAATCAGCCGGCAGCCGCATGAAGGGCACGCCGGTCTTTGAGCAGGGCTGGCAACTGGCTCTGCCCGATCCGTTTGACCAGAAGATCACGATCACCGGGCGGACGCAGTCATTCTCGACGGCGACGTTTCTATTCAGCGTTCGGCCGGAGGATCTGAGCCGCCCGCTGAGCGAGATCGCGCCGCAGACCGGGAGCGGGCTGAAGCCGGGGCAGGACGGCGCAATGCTGACGGGCGATCGAAACCTCTCGCACGGTCTGTGGGAGGTCGAATATCGCATCGACGACGCCGATCGATTCGTACGCAATGTCGGCGAGTCGCTGAAGGCGCTGGAGCCGCTGTTGAAGCGTTTGCTGGAGGCGGCGGTGGTGCGCGAAGTGGCGGCGTGGCGCGTCGAGGATGTGACGCGCGAGCGCGTCGATGACGTGCGCCGCGCCGTGCAGGGGCGCCTGCAGAAAAAGCTCGACGACTTGCAGAGCGGGCTGGTGTTGGTCGAGGTGCGCGCCAAGACGATCGAGCCGGGCGGCGTGCGCGACGCTTTCAACGAGGTCAGCCGGGCCGAAAACGAGAAGGAAAGCAAGATCAAGGAAGCGATGCAAAAGGCGGTCGAGCTGCTGGCCTCCGCCGCGGGCAGCCGCTATCCGTCGATGTTGGAAAAGATCCATGCGCTGGGCAAAGCCCAGGCGATCGGCGCCGACGCGGCTCAGCTTGAGGCCCTGCAGCGCGAAGTCGATGTGACGCTGGACGGGGCCGAGGGGGCCGTCGCGACCCGACTGCGCGAAGCGCGCTCTGAGGCGAGCGCGATTCACGAGCGGCTCACCCGGGAGTTTGAGCAGTTCACGTATTACCTCGAGCAGTATCGCACGAAGCCGGCGCTGACGCTGCTGTCGTTGTGGCTGTCGATGCGGCAGGACGTGCTCGGCGACAAGCAAAATGAGATTCTGTTCCTGCCCTCTTTGGGCAACATCACGATCTGGAGCAACCGCGACCCGGTGCGGCTGCAGGAAGCGGAGATGGAACGGCTGCAGGCCATACGGCAGGGCCGCGCACCCGGCGGGAGCAAACCATGAGCGCCGTGATCGAGGCTGTCGCGCTAACGAAGATTTTCCGCGACTTCTGGCAGCGGGCGCGGGTGCGCGCGGTTCATCAGCTCGATCTGCAGATTGAGCCGGGAGAAATCTACGGGTTGCTTGGGCCGAACGGGTCGGGCAAGAGCACGACCATCAAGATCATTCTGGGGCTGCTGCACCCCAGTCGCGGTCGCGTCGCGGTCTTTGGCAAGCCGGCCGACGACGTGCGGATCAAGGCGCGCATCGGCTACCTGCCCGAAGAGTCGTACATGTACCGCTTTCTCAACGCGCGCGAGACGCTCGACTATTACGGCACGCTCTTTCAACTGCCGCGAGCCGATCGCCGGCGGCGCACCGAAGAGCTGCTCGAGATGGTGGGGCTGCGCTCCGCCGCCCGCCGGCCCGTCGGTGAATATTCGAAGGGCATGCAGCGCCGCATCGGCCTGGCCCAGGCGCTGATCAATGATCCGGACCTGCTGATCCTTGATGAGCCGACCAGCGGGCTCGACCCGATCGGCTCGAAGCTCGTCAAGGACATCATCGTCCGGCTCGGCACGGTCTTTAAGAAGACAATTTTGCTTTCGAGCCATCTGCTGGCCGACGTTGAGGAAGTGTGCAGCCGTGTGACGATCCTCTATGGCGGCCAGGTCCAGGTGAACGGGCGCATGGAGGATGTCTTGGCGCAGCGCGACCGCGTGCAATTCACGACCGATCGGCTCGCGCCGGAAACCATCCGCGAGATCGAGGAGGTCATCCGTCGGCGTGAGGGCAAACAGCTCGAAATCACGACGCCCAAAGATCGGCTGGAGTCGCTCTTTCTTCGGATTGTGCAGCAGGCGCACGCCGAGAAGGTTGAAACCGGCGGCGCTGCGGCGACGGGTGACTTGGCGGGCTTCCTTGGGCAACAGGCGACGGGACGTGCGGTGCTTGAGCAACTCGTCCGGGCGGAGCCGGTCGCCGCGTCGGCCGCGCCGGCCGACGCGGAGAACGCGGCCAAGGCGGCCGCGGTCAGCCAGAATGTACTGGCCGAACTGGTGGGTACGGCGGGCGAGGAAGAGAGCGCCGGTGACGAACGTAGTGGGCGGGCGTCGTCGGACACGGCGGCGAGCGCCGCGCCGACAGGCGTCAGCGGCGCGCCTGCGGTGAAGCGCGACGCAGCGCAGGTCGACCGCAGCGTGCTGGATGAGCTATCGAAGGGTGGATGAGGCGGCAATAGACCAAGGGCGTTGATGCCCGCAGCCAAAGCTCTGTGCGATTGACGGAGCGCTTCGCTCAGAGCCGCGTCGCGATTGATCGGCGATACAAAGAAGGAGAGCCGCGGCGCTTCGCGCCGCGGCTCTGAAGACATTCCAACCGATCAAAGGCTTACGTCGGATCGGTCCATCCAGCGGGACAACAATTAGTGCTTGTTGCTGCTCTTCGGCATGATGACCGTGTCGATCACGTGGATGCAGCCGTTCTTGCACTTGATGTCGGTCTTGGTGACGGTGGCGCCATCGACCATGACCTTGCCGTCCTTCGCGGTGATGGTGCACTCGGTGCCCTCGACCGTCTTGGCCTTGGTCATCTTGCTGACGGCGGCGGCATCGTTGTTGCCGCTGACGACGTGGTAGGTCAGGACGGCCTTGAGCTTGGCCTTGTCCTTCTTGAGGGCGTCGAGATCCGCCTGCGGGATCTTCTTGAACGCATCATTGGTCGGGGCGAAGACGGTGAACGGGCCCGCGCCCTTCAGCGTCTCGACCAGACCGGCTTCCTTCAGCAGCTCGCACAGCGTGCTGAAGTCCTTGTTGCCCATCGCCGTGTCGACGATGTCGGTGCCGCCCATCGCGGCGGCTTCCTTCTTCATTTCGCCGGCAGCCTTCTCACCGGCGGCGGCGGCTTCCTTCTTCACAGCCTCAGCCGGCTTCGCCTTCTCCTCGGCGAACGTTGTCACCGAACCGAGCGCGATCGCCGCGACCGGAAGAGCCACACTCAGCCACTGGAAAGCACTACGACGCATCATTCGAAACTCCAATTTCTAGACCGTTCGTCGAAGCGCCGTGACGCGGACACCGCGTCAGAAACTTCACAATGTTCATCCGGCGTTCGACCGAGCCAACGCAAAGCCCAATAGTCTAGGTATGACGAGCGACGATTGAAAGGGCTAAAAAATTGTCGGGAAATGTAATTTGGGTCACATTACGACCTGGCAGCCCAAACGATCTACGCATCCGCTTTGAAGCCTGATGCTATCTCAGAGCCGGCACACCCTGCCACGCCCTGTTGAGAAAATTGAAAGGACCGCGCACGGCGAGAGATGCGTAAAGTGGATATCAATCATAACTATATATAAAAAAAATAGGTTATGATGGCGTGCGCGCAGTAGCGTGAGCCGTGGCCGAATGCGCTAGCCGGCTGGAGCGGTTGCGAATCGTACCGCGATTGTGGTATATTTTTCATGACTGCGGCTGGACGCGCATTTGCGCGACTAACCGCATGTCATTTCACGAGTTGACGCTATCGCGAGCTTTGACGATGCGGCCAGATAGAGTGCCGGAATCGCCAGTGACCGCCTCCACGGGCAGCCGGGTACAGTCCGCTTGCACCGCGTTCGTTGTCCCTTGCGCAGCCGACTGGCAGCGACGCGGAATTCCTCATGTGCGATCGTGGGGTTGCACGACGATTCGGCCCGCGCGGAAAATTCAACACGCACTAACCGGTGCATTTGGAGCCGTGTTGCTGTGGTTGACCGCGACAACCGCTGCACGCTCGCCGAATGAGGCGGTTTCTGTGCAGGTCCTGAACGCCGATCCAGCGCACACGATAATTCAGTTCTCGTTGCTCGATTATCACGAGGCCTCCGTGGATATTGAGGGCATTGCGCATTCGGACTACATGATTCCGAATGAGAGCCGTCATTGTGAGGTGGGCGCGCCGGGGCTGCCGCGTGTTTGTCGCAGCGTGGTGATACCTGCGGATCAGCGCATGCGCGTGGTCGTGCTCGACTCGGCATATACCGAGCACGAACACGTGCGGGTCGCGCCAAGCCGCGGACATTTCACGCAGGCGATCGATCCGGCGACCGTCCCGTTTGAGTTTGGTCCGAGCTATGACGTGGACGACTGGTTTCCCGGGGTCGAGGCGGAGCTGAGCGAACCTTATATCTTCCGCGATCAGCGCGGCGTGACGGTGCGCTGGCATCCGCTGCAGTACAACCCGGCGACGGGCCGGCTGCGCATCTATTCGCACTGCGTGGTTGAGTTGACGCCGCTCGGACCGGACACGATTAACGTCCTGCCGGACGCGCCGGACGATCGGCCCTTGTCGGCCTCGTTTGAGCAGACCTTCGCGCATCATTTCTTGAACTACAGCAGCCCGTCGGACTATGCCCCGCTCGATGAAAGCGGTCTGATGCTGGTGATTTGCGGAGACGGCCTGGTCGACGCGGTCGCGCCGCTGCTGGCGCACCGCGCGGCGACCGGCACGCCGACAACGCTGACGCGCGTTTCGCAAATTCCGGGCGGCAATCAGCCGGCGGCGATCAAGGCCTACATTCAGTCGCGCTACCTGGCGGGCGATCTGGTCTTTGTGTTGCTGGTCGGCGATGCGGCCCAGGTTGCGACGCCGTCGGCCTGGGGCGGCGCGGGTGATCCGACCTATGCGCAGCTCAGCGGAACCGACCCCTATCCGGATGTGATCGTGGGCCGCCTGTCCGCCGAGAACCCGGCTGAACTCGCGACGCAAGTGCATCGCATCATTCAGCATGAAACGCTCGAAGTCTGGACGCAGACGTGGTATCGCCGCGCGACGGGAATCGCCTCAAGTCAGGGGGCCGGCATCGGCGACGACGGCGAGAGCGACATCGAGCATCTCGAGCGCATCCGCTCCGACCTGCTGGCGTTCGGCTACAGCACCGTCGATCAGATCTACGACCCCGGCGCGACAGCGGCGGCGGTCTCGGCGGCGATCAATCAGGGCCGCGGCTGGGTCAATTATTGTGGCCACGGCACGGCGAGCGTCTGGAGCACGACCGGTTTCTCGGCCGCGCACGTGCAAGCGCTGAGTAACCAGGGGCGACTGCCCTTCATCCTGACGGTGGCGTGCGTGAATGGCGATTTTGCGGGGCGCACGTGCTTTGCCGAGACGTGGATGCGGGCGCAACGCAGCGGTCAGGCGATCGGCGCGGTGGCCATGTATGCCTCCTCGATTGATCAGTATTGGGCGCCGCCGATGGCCGCGCAGGACGAGATCATCGATCTCCTGACCGAGCAGCGCTACGCGACGGCGGGGGCGCTGTGTTATGCCGGCGCCGCGCGGATGATCGACGATTACGGCTTTGCCGGCGCTCAGATGTTTGACACGTGGCATTATTTTGGTGATCCGGCCTTGAAGCTCGGGACGCGCGTGCCGCGCCCGCCGCGGGCGGAAAATCTGTCGCTGACGACGTTCTATTCGACGCCGCTGGATGTGTCGCTGCTCGCGATTGATGAAGGCCTGCCGGCTTCCCCGGGCGTGCTGACCTATCAAGTGGTGCAGTTGCCGGCGCGCGGGGCGCTGTGGGTGAATGGGGAGCGCGTGACGGCGGCGCCGTACACGCTGCCGCCGGGGCAACGCAGCATCCGCTATCAGCCCAACGCGGGCTTTGCCGGAGTGGATACCTTCCGCTATCGGGCGAGCGATGGCGGCGTCGCACCGAGCGGCGGCTGGTCGAATGAGGCCGGCGTGACCATCAACGTCGGCGGACGGATCACGCTCTACAACTTCAACTTGGAATTTCAACCCGGCTGGTTCACCACCGGGCAATGGCAGTATGGACGGCCCGCCGGCCGCGGAGCGAGCGACGGCGGTTTCCGTGATCCGCTCAATGGCTATACGGGGGCCAATGTCTTTGGCATCAATCTGCAGGGGGATTACAGCACGGCGCCGGGGCCGGCGCACTATCTCACGACGCGCCCGCTCGACCTCAGCGACGGGCAGAACACGCGGCTGTCGTTCAAGCGCTGGCTGAATTGCGACGCGATGCCCTTTGTGGCTTGCACCGTCGAAATCTCGACCGACGGGTTTGTGTGGAGCACGATCTGGAGCAATGGCGACGACTCAATTACCGATGCGAGTTGGCGCGACGTGCAGATCGACATCGCGGATATTGCCGACGGTCGCCCGCAGGTCTTCATTCGCTGGGGGCATCAGATCGGCGACTTCGGGGCGTATGCCTACAGCGGCTGGAACATTGACGACGTCCAGATCAGCGTGGAGGGCGCGTTCGCCACGCAGCGCGGCGACGTGGATTGCAGCGGCACGATCGATTTTCAGGACATCTCGGCGTTCGTGACGGCGCTGGCCGGGCCGGCGGTTTACGATTCACTCCTGCCGGATTGCGACTATTACCTGGCCGACATGAATGATGACGCGCGGGTTGATTTCTTCGACATTGATCCATTCATCCTGCGCATCAGCAGCGGGCCGTGAGTTGGGCCGCGCGACGGCGTCACGAGCGAGGGTGGTCTCATGGATGCGGCATTGCAGGAGCGACGCGCGCGGCTGATGGTCGAAATCCAGATTGCGTTTGCCGGCGTGTCACGGATTGATGGCGTGTCGTGGTCTGAGTCGATCGTCGCGGACGGTTTTCCTGAGCACCAAGAGCTTGTAGCGGGGCGGTTGAAAGAACACGATTAATACTAGTGTTCCGTCAAGTTTGAATTTTCGGACGAAGTGGATAAGAGCTTGGCGTCACGGCGTGAAATTTGTGCCTTTGTTTGCTGTAGGACGCACGGGCCGGAGGCCCATGCTACCCTTGAATCGAACCCGAAAAATGAGCTGTGAGAGACTACTGGCTCAAAATAGCTGGATGACCCGAGGTCGGACCCGGCGTGCGGGGTTGGCGGGTGTGAGCGCGGCGCCAGGCAGCCGCACACCGTGGCGCCGCGAATGGCCTTACGCATCCGATTGGGAGAACTCCGGTCTTGTTTCGGAGTACTGGGGATATGAATGCATGAGCATCGGCTCTGCATGATACGCCAGGTTGACATTTGATCGGTAGAATAGCGCTGTCATTGGTTCTATCGGGTGCGTATGTCGCTGATATACATCATCGCAATCGTGCTGGGCAGGCTGAGTTTCGCGATCTGCGAGTGAGCACGTGCAAACAGTGGGCAGAGCCGCGCCCATTATGGGCAGACCCGCGCCCGTAATGGGCAGAGCCGCGCCCGTAATGGGCAGAGCCGCGCCCGTAATAGGCAGAGCCGCGCCCGTAAGGAAGCGAAGATTCGCTGAGAACCTGAACACTCCCTTACGGTCGCGGCTCTGCAAGAACCAATCACTCCCTTACGAGGCTGTCGAAAAACTCCGGCGACGGCGCGCCGAATGCTTGGCGCAGCATCAGACCTGGGGTTTGGATGCCAAGCCAGGCGATCGGCGGGCTGTCGAGCTTGATTTTGAGAAGTATTTCGACAGCCCCGTAAGGAAGCGAAGATTCGCTGAGAACCTGAACACTCCCTTACGGTCGCGGCTCTGCTCAGTCACGCTCGCGGCGCGGCCACACTCACAACTAACGCGCTGCCGCTCGGCCGCGAGAATCTGAAAGTTTCATCCATCGGCCCGGCGGCTCCCCAGTGCGCGACGCAGCAAGCGTAGGAGCGATGCCCGGCAGGTTGCCAGCGTGAGCGCCGCCCCTTGTTGCGGTGAACAGACTACATCGTGGCCGGCGGGCCAATGGGCTTGTTCGAGGCGCAGCGCTTCGCGCAGCAGACGTTTGATCCGGTTGCGCCGCACCGCGCCGCCGTGGCGCGCACCGACCACGATGCCGACGCGAAAAGCCGGTGTGCCATTGGGCACGAGCCAAAGCACGAGCAACTCGTCGGCGACGCGGCGGCCCTGTCGGCGGGCGCGGATGAAGTCGGGCTGACGTCGCAGCCGGGCGCTGTCCGGAAAGCGCAGCCGCGGCGTGGCTAACGGCGTGACTGCGGTCGTGGCGACGGGCGTACTTGCGGGTCGGGCTACGGGCGCGCTAGCGGGAGAGGCTGTGGCGTTGTTTGAGGGGGGGGCGTGGACTTGGGACGCCGCCGGTCGCGTGGGTCGCGCATCGTCATGGCGCTCGTCCATTGGCGGCGGATCGGAAGAGGGCGATGCTGGCGGTATGGCCATGCAGGAAGTTCCGTGTGCCGATCGGGCCGATCTCGCCGGCGCAGAAGCAACCCGCGATCGGCGCATGCTCCAACGCCGCCGAGACGGTGCGGGCATCGTGATCAGGTCCGGAGAATAAGTTGGATCCGCGGCCATTGCACGTGAAGACAAGGGCGCCCGCCCAGCCGGCGCCGTTGGCCGCGGCTGACAACGTGGCCGGATCAGGTTGTGACGCGACAGTCTCCGGCTGCGCCGCCGCCGCGCCCCGCCGCCGCGCTTGTGTGAGCAACTCCTGCAAATCTTCGGACGCGGCGCGATCATCGCGTACGTGGAATTGAATTGTTTGTCCTGTGCGGATCAGGTCGCCGATGGCCAGCGCGCCGCTGTCGGCGTCGAAGGCGAGCGGATTGCGAATGAGGAAATCACCGCGTGCGAAGGTGCGCTGATACTCATTGATGACGCGCCCGACGAGCAAGCCGCGCAGCTTCAACAAGCGCTGCTCCTCGCGCGAGATTTCGCCGAGCAGGTCATTCACGACGTCGCGCGGCGGTCGGCCTCCGAGGGCATAAATGATGTTGCCGTCGGCGCGGGTGACGACCATGTGGCGCCCGATCGGGCGACAGCCCTGTGAAACGACGGGCGTCACCTCGATATTGCCCCAGAGGCCGACGCCGACGAGGCCGCTGCGCAACGGTTGACCATCAAAGAGCAGGATGTTTTCGCCGGGCTTGTTGGCGGCGGAGGCCATGCCGCCGATCGCCGGTCGGGCCGGATAGGCGTGGCCGAGCTGGTCGAGCCAATCGAGGATCGGCACGCTAAAGGGATCGGCCAAGAGCAAGAAATACGATTTACGATCGATCGGCACGCCCAGATGGTCCTGCACGGCGGCGGGCGAATCGAGGCGCGTCACGTCGTCGCTGGAAATGTGAAATGAGCGGAGTTGCACATCGGGCAGATGGGCCGCCCAAAGGGTGATCGCCGGCTGATTCTCATACTCGCGCGCGCCGCAGAGCACGGCCTCCGCCGTAGCGCCGAGCAGCACGCGCGGCTGCAGCGTGGCCTGGACTTTTTCGGCCAGATCTTCGAGTTCACTCTCAAAATGAGGGCTGGCGAAGATACACGCCAGGTCGACGCTCGCCTGGCCGAGATCCTGGCGCACTTGCGTGAGCAACTCGTGGCCCAACTGGTCGCGTGAGGTTGACGTTCGAACGGCGGTCGCAATCAGCATCGAGACACCAATTCATCTGATGATCCGTTCCGCACGGCGAAGCGCTTGCCGCCGCCGAGAAGCGGCCGACGAGATCAGCGCCCGACCGCGGGTTATTCTATTTCGAAGGCGGGATCGCGGCTATTGGAAGAGGAATCGGCGTAGTGCGGATTGGCCCAGACGCCCAGACCCGGCTCGTCGCCGAGTTCGAGCACGCCGCCGCTTCGCGTGATGCCCTGAAAGGGATCATCCGCCAGAAGCAGCGCGCCGTCGAGGTCCGAATAATCGGCGAGACTGGCCAGCGCCAGGGCGGGCGCGATCGCGAGGCTGCTGGAGACGAAGCAGCCGAGCATGACCTGCATGCCGAATCCGCGGGCGAGCGTGATCATCCGTAGAGCTTCGCGAATTCCGCCGCACTTCGTGAACTTGACGTTGACGCCGTCAACGAGGTTCAGCAGCCGGACCACGTCGGCGGGCCGCTGGCAGCTTTCGTCGGCGAAGATGGGCGCTACGCCGTTGTGGCGGAGGGCGCCGAGCGCGGGCCAGTCCTGCTGGGGCAGAGGTTGCTCGATCATCAGCGGACGGAAGCGCTCCAGCGCGCGGATTTTGGCGGGCGCGGTGGCGGGGGTCCAACCCTCGTTCGCGTCGAGCAGGAGCGGGCCATGAAAGTGCTCGCGCACGATCGCGAGCGTCTCGTGATCGTGATCGACGCCGATCTTGACCTTGAGCGCGTCGAAGCCGTCGGCGAGAGCTTCGCGCAGCTTTTCGCGAATTTCGCGCGGCTCGGCGATGCCGAGCGTGAAGGTGGTGCGGTTGTGCGGCCGGCCCAGGCCCAGATGTCGCCACGTGGGGATGTTGAGCCGTTTGCCGATCCAATCATGCAACGCGCTGTCGACCGCGGCGACCGCGGCGCGCTGCTCGTAGTGATCCTCAAGCAAGCGTGCGAGCAGGGCTTCGAGATCGAAGGGCGAGGCCGGCGCATCGGATGGAAACGTCCAGCTTTGAGGGGCTGCAACGGCGGTCGGCGTGGCCGAGGCGAGCGTTGCGGCGACCTGGGTCAGCGCCGCCTCGGTGGATTCGAGCGTTTGGCCATAGAGTCGCGATGGAGCGGCTTCGCCCAGACCGGTCAGACCGTCGTGTTCGAGCGCAACGACAATTGTCTCTTTGCGATCAATCGCGCCTTGTGACGTGGCGAAGCGATGCCGCGGGCGCAGCCATTGCCGGCGCCAGGTCAGCTTCATGCCCCGTCTCCATCGGCGACGACGTCGGCCAGGCGTGAGATGCTGACAACGGCGTGGCGCTCGACGAAGACGCGCTTGCGATTCACGTTGCGCGTTCCGGCCTGCTCGAGTAGGTGGGATTCGAGCACGTACAGCTCCTTGCCGGCGTGGCCGTCATGGCGGTCGTGCACGTCGGCGTCGGTCAGCCAATAGCCGCGTTCGTCGAAGTGGATCAGGGTGCCGATGTAAATCAGCGGCCCCTGCGTGTCGAGGACGACGCGCTCGGAGATCAGATCGTGAAGCGTGGGCGCGACGGCCGCAGAGGAGGGCGGCGACAAGGACGACGACGGCTGCGGCGACGAGATCATGATCCTAGTTTAGCCGATGGCGAGCGCCCTGCTGCGAAGTCGGCGAAGGTGCGTCGGTCGTGAGGGCGGCGTCGCGCTGGTGGGTAAGTCCAATGATTTAGGCCGCGCGAAAAGTTGGGCGAAACGCGCGCGAGCACTGCTTTCAGGCCTGCTGTTGACCGCTGCGGCGGACCGGCAATCGCGAATTTTCAGAATTGCTCTGTCGCTCGGCGGAGCCACGACCGCGAGGGGCTGTCGAAATACTTGTGAAAATCAAGCTCGACAGCCCGCCGATCACCTGGCGTCGCATCGAAACCCCAGGTCTGATGCTGCGCCAAGCATTCGGCGCGCCGTTGCCGGAGTATTTCGACAGCCTCGTGAGGGAGTGGTTAGAGTGTCCGTGAATCTCCGCTTCCTGACGGTCGCGGCTCCGCTTAAGGCGACAGAAAAAATTTGAAAACGCTCCAGTTGGTCGGTCGCTGCCACCAACTTCAGTTGGTGGTCGGGGCGAGGCCGCCCGATCGGTTGTGCTTGAGGTATTTCTAAGCCGGCTTTAGCCGGACTTGCGGCTCCGATCGTGTTGCCGACTCTCGCCGCTGCTCAAGTCCGGCTGAAGCCGGCTGAGCAGGCCATATTGCAACAGAAAAAAAAGGCCGAGCGCCGCCTACCACCGGCTAATCCAGGGGCCTGTCGGCTGAAGCCGAAACAGCCACTCGAGGAGCGACGGCGAATCGTCAAAGATACGCCCTTCGGGCAGAGGCGCCGCATGCAGCTGCACTCATGAAACGAGTTACACACGCTGGATGTTGGCTACTCCTGCAGCCGGATGGTCTCGAGCCGTTCGTCGCCGCCGGGTTCGAGCACGCGTACGCGGATGCTGCTGACTTCGCGACTGATGCCCAGCAAGACTTCATTCAACTCGAGCACGGAGCGGACCGGCCGACCTTCGCACTCGACGACCAGATCGTTGGCGCCAAGTCCGTTGGAGACGGCCTCGATGCGCTGCGCGATGACCACGCCGCGTTGCTTTTCGGAGTAAAGACTGCTCAGCCCCGGGCGGAGTGAATAGCCGCGCATGCCGCCCAGCCGGGCGAGCGGCAACGCGCCGATCTGGCCGCTCCGCGTGCGGCCGCGGGCGCTCTCGGAGCGATCGGCCAGGCGCACCTGGACCGTGATCGGCCGGCGCTCGCGGATGAGCTGGAAGACCGCCGGCTCGTTCGGCGTCAGATCGGCGACGACCTCGCGAAACTGCGACGGTTCGGTTACGGATTTGCCATTGATCGCGACGACGACATCCTCAACGCGAATGCCGCTCTTGTCGGCGGGCGAGCCCTCGGTCACTTCGTCGATCCAGACGCCCTTTCCAGCGGGAACGGCGAAGACCGTCTCATCGCCGGGGCGCAGCTCAAGCGGCAGGACGCCGAGAAAGCCGCGCGCGACCTTGCCGCTGGCGCGGAGCTGGCGCGCGACCTTTATCGCCATGTTGATCGGAATCGTGAAGGCGATGCCGGCGTTGCTGCCAGTTCCGGGGCTGGCGATGGCGGTGTTTACGCCGACGACTTCGCCGCGCAGGTTGAGCAGCGGGCCGCCGGAATTGCCGGGGTTCACGGCGGCGTCGGTCTGAATGAAGTTTTGATAGGTGATGTCGAGGCCGCGCACTTCCTTGCGGCCCAGGGCGCTGACGATGCCGTGGGTGACGGTTTGCTCCAGGCCGAAGGGCGCGCCGACGGCGAGCACCCATTCGCCGACTTCGAGCTGGTCCGAATCTGCCAGCGGCAGGGGGGTTAGGCCGGATTCCGTGATCTTGATGACGGCGAGGTCGGTCTCGCTGTCGGCGCCGACGATTTCTCCGTTGGCTTCGCGGCCATCGGCCAGCGTGACGGTGATGGAAGTGCGATTTTCGACGACGTGGTTGTTAGTGAGAATGTAGCCCTGGGCATCGATCAGGAAACCGCTGCCTGAGCCGGGCGCTTGCTGCTCGATCTGCTGCATCATCCAATAGAGCATCTGGCGCTCCGGCGGATCGAGCACCTTTTCAAGCTTCTTGAAGACGAACTGCTTGCGCTCGGCGGAGCTGTCGATGTCACGATACTCGCGGATGATGGCGTCGATCTCATCACGCTCCATCTTGTCGGCGAGAATCTCGCGGAGCATGCGCTCGGCTTGGGCCTTGGCCGTGCCGCCGGCTTCACCGCCCTTCACGCGCAGGCTGACGACGCCGGCCTTGGCTTGCTGGGCCACGCGCTTGAAGCCGCGGGCCAGTGTTTCGAGCGCCGCGATCTCGGGCGCGGGCGCCGCCGACGCCGCTGGGCGCGGCTCGTCAGCCTGGGCAAGCGTTGCGCCGCCGGCCGCGAGCAGGCCGAGCACAACAGACAGCGCAAGCCGGGACGAAAGAAGAAACGGGCGCAGCGCGCATCGGGCGGAATTCATCGTTGGGGGTGCTCCTGCTGATAGTGCTGTGTATGCTGCATTACGCGACCGCGCGCCGTCTGGGTGCGGGGGCGTGACTGTCTTTTCATCGGGCCGGGCTGTGGCTGACTGTCCGGGAAGAGCCGACTTTTTCCCTCATCGACGGCCTTGGGCACGATGGAGCCACGATCGCGGCCGCGGCTATGCAAGCCATGAGCGGGACTGGTCGATGGACTAGTCGGAATTGCGCCTCGCGTGCGGCCGGCGCAGCAGCAGCGCGCGATTCCAATCGCCCGCGAGCGGACGGTGCGCAAGCGAATCGCACCGTTGTTGTCCGAATAATGCGAATCATCAATGGTTGATTCATGCCTGATCGGCTCGGAATGTTCGGCGGCAAGCCGAGCGTCCAGATATGATCTGATTGAGGAGGTGCGCTCATGGCTCTGACAACGACGAAGCTTCATGAAGCCGATCGGCACATCGAAAACAGCGCGCAGCGCGTAAACGAAGACGCCGCCGCGGCGCTCGTCCGGCCTGAGGATGTCTTGGGAACGCTGCGCGCGCATGTCCGTGTGGACGGATATGAGATGGTGCTCGACCTCGACAAATCCCGCGGATCGCGACTGCATGACGCCCTCAGCGGACGCGACTATCTGGACTTCTACTCGTTCTACGCGTCGTATCCGATCGGCTATAACCATCCGCGCCTGCGTGAGCCGGGTGTTCAGGCCCGGTTGCTCACGGCGGCGACGACGAAGGTCGCCAATTCGGACGTATACACGACATTCTATGCTGACTTCGTGCAGACACTTTCGGAAGTTGTCGGTGTCGCCGAGTTGCCGCATTACTTCTTCATCGATGGCGGCTCCGCCGGGATCGAAAACGCGTTGAAGGCCGCTTTTGACTGGAAAGTCCGCAAGAACCTGGCGGCCGGGCGCGGCGAGCTGGGCACGCAGGTGCTGCATTTCCGCCAGGCTTTTCACGGCCGCGGCGGTTACACCGTCAGCCTGACGAATACGGCCGATCCGCGCAAGACGATGTATTTTCCGAAGTTCAACTGGCCGCGCGTGGACAATCCCAAGATCAACTTCGCGCTGCCCGAGCCGGTGCGCACCGCCGACGTCGCCGGCCGCGAGCAGGCGGCCCTGCGGCAAATCGATGAAGCGATCGCGGCCAACCCCCATGACATCGCCGCCATCATCATCGAGCCGATTCAAGGCGAAGGCGGCGACAACCACTTCCGCGGCGAGTTCTTGCAGGCGCTGCGCGACGTGGCCGATCGCGAAGAGATCATGCTGATTTTTGACGAGGTGCAGAGCGGCTGCGGCATTACCGGCAAGCCGTGGGCGTGGCAGCATTTCGGCGTGCGGCCCGACATGCTGTGCTTTGGCAAGAAGCTGCAAACGTGCGGCTTCATGTGCAGCGAGCGCGTGAACGAAGTCGAGAGCGTCTTTCGGGTAGGCTCGCGCATCAACTCGACGTGGGGCGGGAATCTGGTTGATTTTGTCCGCGCGGCTGAAATGCTCCGCATCATTCGCAGCGAGCGGCTGTTTGACCGCGCGGCCGATACCGGGGCATTTTTGATGGACGGGTTGCGGCGGCTGGCCGCAGGCAATCAGGCAGTGTCGGCGGTGCGTGGACGCGGATTGATGTGCGCTTTCGATCTGCCGACGACCGAACTGCGTGATGCGGTGAAAAAAGTCTGTTTTCAGCGCGGGCTGCTGATTTTGGCGTGCGGCGAGCGGTCGATTCGGTTTAGGCCGGTGTTAGATATTGCACGCGCAGAGGTCGAGGCCGGGCTGGCTCTGCTGGCTGAATCAATTTCCGTAACATGTTGCACGTAAATTGGTTGTGATCGACTCACGCCGTTGCGTCCGGGAGCATGATGCGCTGGGAGCGGCGGCATGATCCACGTCAGCTCAACCGGATGGCTACAGCATCTGGGGCGGTGCTAAGCATATTGAGCGGGGTCGGTGCGACGAGCGAAAATCTGGGCTTTCGACAGCCGATAATAAATTTGCTGCAGCAGAAAAAATGGCATTCGTGCGATCCTTCGGGCAGGCTGGGCCGAATTTTTCTCGAATCGGGGAAATTCTCCTAGCTGGGGTCTTGACGCTGATTGTGTTTAGATTACTATCTACGACCCGCCCAGAAATGAGCGGCTGATGTTTGACAAGTAAACAGTGTATGAAAGCCGCGAGAATGTGACGGCGCCGGTCGACTGTAAGACGATCGAACGCCGCATCAAGATCCCGCCTGATATCCGTGCCGCCGCAAGGCGGCGAGCGATTGCCGGAGATTTTCGGTGAACGTATGCGGGTCGTCACCCGGTGTGGGAGACGCAAATAGTCAGGCAACTTGAACATTCTCGCTTACAGCGAGTGTTCGAGCCAATTCCAAAGTCAGAGGTCATACGGTGAATCAGTTCAGTCGCCGGGGCTCCCCGCCCTGGCTGGCTGATGGTGAGAGGGCAACCTTTCGCGCTGATTTTCCGCGAAGATCATAAACTTCTTCGAAGAGTTTGATCCTGGCTCAGAATGAACGCTGGCGGCATGGCTAAGACATGCAAGTCGTACGGGACGTAGCAATACGTCTAGTGGCGGAAGGGTGAGTAATGCATGGGTAACGTACCCTGATCATTGGAACAACCACGGGAAACTGTGGCTAATACCAGATAAAGTCTCCGGGCGGCATCGCCTGGAGACCAAAGGTGGGGACCGCAAGGCCTACCGGATTGGGAGCGACCCATGTCCTATCAGCTAGTTGGTGAGGTAACGGCTCACCAAGGCGTAGACGGGTAACCGGACTGAGAGGTCGGCCGGTCACATCGGGACTGAGACACTGCCCGGACACCTACGGGTGGCTGCAGTAACGAATATTGGGCAATGGGCGCAAGCCTGACCCAGCAATGCCGCGTGCAGGAGGAAGTCCTTCGGGATGTAAACTGCTGTCAGGGGCTAACAAGCGAGGGACCTAACACGTCCGTAGTTGAGTCGCCCCAGAGGAAGCCTCGACTAACTCTGTGCCAGCAGTCGCGGTAATACAGAGGAGGCAAGCGTTATTCGGAATCATTGGGCTTAAAGCGCGTGTAGGCGGCTGGGTAAGCGTCCCGTGAAATCTCACTGCTCAACGGTGAAACTGCGGGGCGAACTGCCCGGCTTGAGGTTGGTAGAGGTGTCCGGAACTCTAGGTGGAGCGGTGAAATGCGTAGATATCTAGAGGAACACCAGAGGCGAAAGCGGGACACTGGGCCAATACTGACGCTGAGACGCGAAAGCGTGGGGAGCAAACAGGATTAGATACCCTGGT
>CAYQLG010000014.1:0-53312 GCA_964418235.1 uncultured Planctomycetales bacterium | reverse complement strand
GCCGCTGCGCGCTCCCATCCATGCCGACGCAAAGGCCGTCGGCATGGCACCCGGCAATGGCATTCTGTGAGTATTCGCCCAGAAGCAAGGATGGGCCAAACATCTTGCCAGTCTAGCGTCTGTGCCCTCGGCGACGAACAAGACGCGGCTGACGCGGTAACTCCAGTCAGCAAGTTGCCGCCTCAAGACGCCGCATTATTACGTCGCATCAAACGCCGGGCATGGAACCAACCCCTGTGGAGGTTCGCGTTCCAGCAGAAAGACTATCGCTTTGGCTGCTCGAATGAAGCAGGAGGAAAATCAGGGTTGATCTCGATCGTCGTCAGTTTCGTAAGCGGCGCGTCGGCGGTTTCGCCGCCGAACGCGATACGCCATGCGCTCGGCAGCGTGACGCCTTCAACAGTCGTCTCCTCGACAAATACGTACCGCGCCGCGCCGATCGCCATGCTCGGCGAGCGCAGGCGCGTTTCGAGCGCGATCAGCCGGCCGCTCTTCGGGTCGATCACGAGCGTCATCGTGCAACCGTCGAAGTAGACAGTGACGCGCTCGCCGGACGCATCGCCGACGGTTTGCGCGCCGGCGGCGAGCGCGAGGAAATCAGCCCGTGCGCGAGCGCGCAGGATCGCGATCGGATTGCGATTGGCAATCCGCTTGACAGCGCGCACCTGGCCTGGCGCAAGCGGCATATCCTCGACGGCTTTGGCTTCGATGCCGAATCCCTCACTGCCGATGACGACCTGACCATACGTCGAGTCGTTCCACGATTCCTCACGGCGAATGCGGTCAGGAAACGCCAGGGCGATGGAATCGACAATTTTATAGTCGGTCTCGCCGTGCTTTTCGGTGCGTGCAATCACGTGACGATACGACTTCAGTTCGTCGAGCCGCGCGCCGCCGGCGTGCTTGGCCGCCAACTCAATCAACTCGCGACCGCGCTTTTCAGCGGCGGCGTCGCGCGGCGGCGGCGCATCGTCCCTCTCCAGCAGCTTCTCGGGGGCTTTCAAAAAGCTCTCGCGGCATTGGTTCGATGCGAACAGAAAGATCTGCCCATCGTGTACCGCGTAGATGTCGCCGCGGCCGTAGCCGGAGAGCGGCCCCATCCGCGCGCAGGCACCGCCGAGTTGTACGGCGTATTTTTCCGGCGACTTCTCGAACGCGGCCAGATTGGCGGCACTGACGAAGTGATAGTTGTACATGCCATGGGCGACGGCGTGCGACTCGTCGCCCTGCACCGCACGGCCCGCGAGCAACTCGACCGGATCAACGGCGAACGTGCGGACCCGTTTGCAAGTTCCATTCTGAGCGATCGCAGGCTCAGCGGAGCCGAGTGCAATGACGATGACCAGCAAGGCGACGGGCTTGAGCGTGGGCGAGGAAATCATCCGGGGATCCTGTGTAGCTCGCGTGGCGGAAGCTTAACGGCAGTTGATCGATCGTTCAACTGATTTTCCGCGGAGCTATTCGGAGGCGGGCGCCACGCGCCGCCATCCAGTATTCCGCTGGCTGGCCGGCTTCAATGATCTCAGCGCCGCGTGCCACGGCCCTCAGCGCCGCGTGCCACTGTTCGCAGAACGGGTCGCGCGAACCGGTCGTCCAGTTCGCCGGCGGACCATCACGGCTCGCTCTTAGAACTGTGCGCGCCGCCCTTGGCCCGATGAATCACTGCCGGTTCCCGCAGCCGGCACTGGTATTCAAGCGGATCTTCACGGCTCACCCCGGCGAACGTTTCATTCATCCTCGTCATCGCCCGTGCGGCGATGGATTTCGGCGCCGGCGGCGCGGAGCTTCTCTTCCAGCTTTTCATAGCCGCGATCGAGGTGATAAATGCGATGGATCTGCGTCTTGCCCCGTGCGACCAGACCCGCCAGCACGAGCGCCGCGGACGCACGCAGGTCGCTCGCCATCACCGGCGCGCCGATCAGCCGCTTCACGCCGGAGACGATCACCGTCGGCCCCTCTTTGCGCAGGTTAGCGCCCATGCGGTTGAGTTCGGCCACGTGCAGAAAGCGGTCGGGAAAAATTTTCTCGGTGATGACGCTGTTGCCGTCGGCCAGGCAGAGCAGCGCCATCATCTGCGCCTGCAAGTCCGTCGGAAAGCCCGGGAAAGGCTGCGTGGTGACCTCGGTCGGCTCCAACCGGCGGGCCGACGAGATGAGCACGCCGGCGGGCGTCTTCTCGACCTGAACGCCGACCGCATTGAGCCGATCGACAAACGCCATCAGATGATCGAGCCGGCAGTTTTCGAGCGTCAGTTCGCCATTGGTGATCGCGCCGGCGACCATCAGCGTGCCAGCCTCGATGCGATCGGGAATGACCGTGTATTCGCAGCCGCGGAGCTTCTTCACGCCTTCGACGACGATGCGCGGCGTTCCTTGTCCGCTGATCGACGCGCCGCACGCATTCAGGAAATTCGCGAGATCGACCACTTCCGGCTCGCACGCGGCCATCTCGATGACCGTTACGCCGTCGGCCAGCACGGCGGCCATCATCGCGGTGTCGGTGCCGAGCACGGTCGAGCCGAACGGGCCGCCGAGGAACAACTCCGCGCCGCGCAGGCGCTTGGCTTTGGCGGTGATGTCGCCGCCGACCAGGTCGACCTCGGCGCCGAGCGACTTGATGGCGCGGATGTGCAGATCGACGGGCCGATCGCCGATGGCGCAGCCGCCGGGCATCGAGACCAGCGCGCGGCCGCGCTTGGAGAGCAGTGGTCCGAGCACGCAGATGCTGGCGCGCATCTTCCGCACGATGTCATACTCGGCGTGACAGTTCATTTCGTCGCGCACGATCATGCGCAGCGCGCCGTCGGGCCGGCGCTCGACCTCGAGGCCGAGCTTGCGCAGCAGCTCCGACAGCGAAAGCACGTCGCTGACCGCAGGCACGTTGTGCAGGACGACTTCGCCTTCACAGAGAATCGCCGCGGCCATGATCGGCAGCGCGGCGTTTTTCGATCCGCTGACGCGCACCGTGCCCCGCAGCCGATTGCCCCCGACGACTTCGAAATAGGGCAGACCCATCGCGCCCTCCTGGCGCTAACCTGCGCCGCGCCGGCGCGGCGCGCGGCCGGGCCGACACACATCTGGCTTGTCGTCGTCGCGTGCGGTCGACCTGACCGCGAAGGTGGCGCGCGGCGACAAGTGTCGATGGCGGACAAGCTATCCCACTGGGCGGCGCGCCCGAAAGACGCGCTCGTGTCCGCCGCCATCCATGAAACTCACGATATCGCGCCAGCCGCCGGCTTCCAAGAGTCCGCGAACGGCCCCGGCCTGGCGATAGGATATTTCGACCAGGAGTAAGCCGGAAGTCGCCCGGGTCCGCAGATAGCGCGGCGCCTCGGAAATCAGCCGGCGAATGACGCTCAAGCCGTCGGCGCCGGCGAAGAGCGCCTCGTGCGGCTCGAAGTCGCGCACGTGCGCCGGGAGTGCGGCGGCCTCATCCGTGCCGACATAGGGCGGGTTGCAAGTAATGAGGTCAAAGGCTGCATCGTCAGCGCCTGCCGTCACGTCCGCGGTGTGCGCACCCCAGGGCGCGAACAAATCGCCGACTCGAAAATCAATGCGCGCCGACAGTTGATGTCGGCCGGCATTGCGCTGGGCGATTTCGATCGCACCCGCCGATATGTCGCTCGCTGAAAGCGCTGCGCTGGGCAGATGCCTCGCCAGGGCGATCGCGACACAGCCACTGCCCGTACACAGATCAAGGATGCGCGGCGGCACGAGCCGCCCGTCGACTGCGATCGCCTCATCAGTTGGCGTGAGTGTGGGCTGTTCGGTAACTGCCGTTGCGGATGGTGTGAATGGCGGTGTCGGCATGCTCTTCGCGGATGCCGACAATCCGGCTACGTTGGTCGCCCCCGCCTTCTCGCCCGCGACAGCCGTTTCGCTCTGAGCCGACATCGAGCCTGTCGGCGGAATAAGGGGACGAAGGGCCGAGATCGCCCGCTCGACCAGGATTTCAGTCTCCGGCCTCGGGATCAGAACAGTCGGCCCCACTTCAAAGCTCAGCGAAAAGAACTCCTTGCGACCCGTGATGTAGGCGATCGGCGTGCCCTCAGCCGCGCGGCGAACGGCCTCGCGAAAGCGCCCCAGAGCCGGCTCTTCCGGCACGGTCTCATAGCGCGTAAAGAGCTGAATCCGCTCGCATTCCAGCGCGTGAGACAAGAGGATTTCGGCACAGAGCTTCGGCGATTCGACCCGCGAGCGAGCCAGATAGTCCTTGGTCCAAGCCAGAAGCCTCGCGATCGTCCACGGCCCGGCGGCGGTTTCGGCCATCACGGGAATATAACCGTTGTGGCGGTTCACGTGCCCGGCGGCAGCGCTCGGCGCTCTCTGGCGAGCGCCAGCTCGGCCCGCCGGCTGATCCGGACCGGCAGTGTCGTCGGCCACCGCCCGCCCCACGCGGCGACATTCTGCACCCTGAAGTTTCACCTATCTTCTCTGACAACCCACCTGTTAAACTGGTTAAGGATTTGCGGAATCAGTCGCCGCTGTGGAGCGTGGTTCGCGCTACAGATATCGCTCAAAACACCGTTCGACGCTCAAGAGCAGAATCACCGGGTAATTATACGTAACTATATTAATTATATATATTTATGATCAAAATTCCGGCTGAGATCGTGTTCATTGGCGAGCACTGAAATCGGTTGCGCTATATTTGCGCAAGAATTTTCAGGCTCGCCGGAACAACCTAAGCCACCAGATTGAATCAAATTAACTTCACACGGCTGTCATAAAGTTAAAATAGTTAAAATTTTTAAGCCTCACCATCTTGCGTGTTTTCAAGTCTCGACTATTCTCGTTTCGATAACAAGGGACGTAGTTGGAGAGCTTGAGGCGCTTTTCAGGCCATCGGCTGATTCACTCGGCCTCTCCCGAAACCAGTCCCGGCAGCTTGGTCAGAGGAGTCAACGAAATGAAGACGGCGGTTAAATCGGAAGATGTCGCGGCCATTTGGAAGTCCTTTCACAAAACACGTTCCATCGATGCCCGCAACAAGTTGATCGAACAATACGTCCCGGTGGTTAACAAGCTCGCCGAGATCATGGCGCGGCGGTTGTGGCCGCGCGTGACCGCCGACGAATTGGCCAGCGCCGGCTATGAGGGCCTCATGGCGGCCGTCAACGCCTTCGACCCCAGCCGCGGCGTCAAGTTCGAGACGTACTGTCGGCAACGCATCGTCGGCGCGATTCGCGACTGGCAACGCGAGATCGACCCGCTCGGCCGCTCGGGCCGCACTTTCGAACGCATGATGAACGCCGCCGAAGAGAGCTTCATCGCGGAGAAGGGCCGCACCCCCAGCACCACCGAACTCGCCAAGAAAATGGGCATGTCCTATGCCCGCTTCGTCAAGGTACGCAATGCCGTCACCGCCTCACACTTCGTCCCGCTCGAAAGCGGCAGCGAGCGCTATGACGATGCCCGCGGCGGCGGCTTCGTCCCGGTCGATCCCAACCCCAACCCCGTCGAGCACACCGAGCGTGAACTCATCCGTGACTACATCACGCGCGGCCTCAAGGAGCAGGACCGGCTCATTCTCACGCTCTATTACTTCGAGCGCCTCACGATGTCGGCGATCGGCTCGGTCCTCGGCGTCAGTGAGTCGCGCGTCTGTCAGCGTCATGCAGAGATCATCACCCAGCTTCGCCAGCGCTTCGCCAACAGCGCCGCGGACGCCTGGCCCGAATCGCTCGCATCCTGATTCGACCGTAACCCGGCGCTGCCCATCGTGGCAGCGCCGCAGAGACGCGCGCAGAAACACGACCTCCTGCGTCCACCCCCCCGCGCTCTACTGATGATGAGATGGAGAATGTTGACTCGCTCCGCGGCAATTCGCCTGCGGCAGCTAACGCGTATTCTCGGCCTTCGAGGGGAAGCCACTCGGCTGGCACGTTGGCGATCCTTCACCCCCGGCGCACGAAGCTTACAACTCCGGTCGATCAAGAAAACAATCATGCCCGGCATTGCGGACTGTCTTCGCTTCATGCAGTCGGGCAACCAACTCGCCCGCTTTTTGTGATACCAGCTCCGGTACCCGCGCGGCGAACTGAACATCTGCACGGCTACGAGCGAAACCGACCGGCCCAAGCCGTGCGTGATGCCGTTAACACATGCTGAAATAAGGAATTGCTAGCGCGGATGTCGGGGCGGCTACAGCCACAACGGCCTGGAGCATATGCCTGCCTGCCGCGGTTAGACGCCGGTTCGCCGCCGCCGGCGCTGGGCAAGCTCAGTGGATTTTCTGGGCCGGCGCCAAACGGTGATTCTCGATAAACGCTTCGAAATCCGGTCGGATCAGACCATAATGTCCCAGGAGAGTGGCGAAATGAAGCAAGGTCTCGAAAACCGGGCGCGCTCCCTGCGCCGTGGCGGCGTTTTTCTCTTTACCGCGACGCTATCGCTGTTGGCCGACATGGCCGCGGGCCAGGAAGCTCCGCCGCCTGATGCGATTGTGAGTCTCGACAGCGGTCCGCTCCTGCCGGGACCGGCCTCCCGCGATCTGCCGCGCCGATCGACTATCACGCCCACCGGCGCCGGCGGCTCATTCACTCGCAACATCATGCTCACCGGCTATTGGCCGCCCACGAATGAGATGTTGCGCCGCTTCAGCGCGAACCCGGCCCAGAACCCCGTGGGTTGGATCGGCGATAACTGGGAGGGCCGCGGCTATGACGTATATGCGTTTTTCCCCGAGTTCCCAAGTGGTCGGCTTGACGCGGGGCAGGGCGATTTTGAAATCGACTATCAGGATACGTCGAACGATTGGTGGCCGCTTGTTGAACAATTGCGGCCGGTTGCAATCATCACGTTCAGCCGCGCGGTCGAAGCGCGCGTCTGGGAGCTGGAAGGCGGCAATGTGCGTTGGCGCGCCGACGAGTGGGCGCCCGATTTTCGCCTTCCCACGCGCCCGACGCCCGAGCTGCCCATCATGCAATTGCCGGTCGGACAGACGCGCTTCAGTTCGTTGCCGCTGCGCGCCATCGAACGGGCCGTCTTCGCCGCAGCGCTGCCCACGGTGCAGGTGCTCATCGACCCGGTCGACGACGGGCGCTTTCTCTCGAACTACATCGGGTTTCACGGCTGCTGGTATCACGATCTGCACGCGGCGCTGAGCGATCCGGCGTATAACGTCGCCGCCGGACATATCCACGTTGGTAATCAGATACCGCTGGACACGGCGATCCAAGGGGTGCAGATTTCACTGCGGACACTGATCACGGTCACAGACCGGCGGCTGGGATTGGCGACGGCGCCGGCGGACATGAATTGCGACGGCGAGGTATCGCTCGACGATTTGCCCAATTTCGTCGCGGCGCTCGTGGGGGCGGAAGCGCTGGAGGCGGCAGCCGGGCTGTGTCGGCGCGACAATGCCGACTGCAACTTCGACGGCGCGGTCGACTTTGACGACATGGACGCTTTTGTTGAATGCGTGCGCACGCGCGGCTGTGCGCCCTCGGGGCATCGTTAGGCCCGCCCTACGGTCTGCATGCGATCCAATGCATCAATCAAACCGATTGAATCTACTATTGCGCTCGAACGTGAGCCAGTGTCTATCTCAGGCTGAACTTTCGACTCGAATCACGGGGAGGCGTCCGCGACGCCGTTTCCTCTGAATCTCATCGAGAATCTCAGCTTGATCCGGCGCCATGCCCTCGCGCAGCGCGGTTTGAACATCTTCCCATAAAGTGTAGACTGCTCGCGGCTCGCCGATCGTATAGCGTTCTCGTTCTCCGTCACGACTAAATGGATAAACCAGCCAGGTGATTTCGCTGTTGCCAAGCGAGGATGTTGTTGCCATTCGGGGCATCGATTCGAAGAACCGCTGATCGATCGCGACGAAGAACTTCTTTCCCCAGCGACGAAAAACCGGCAGTTTCAGCGCCAGTTGCGGCATTAATCGCTTTTGAGCGGATGAACGCCAGTCGGGTCGGCGAAGGGCGGTCGCCGGTAGTTTTCCGGATTGTAATAACTGCTTGAAATCACTGCGTATTTCGCCGCCAGAAAAATAAACCGCTTGGACTTCGAGGGCCGCGAAGTTAACCGGACGATCAGCATCATCAAGCTGAGCGATCAGGAAATCAACCTTTCCGACCCGCTTGTGCGGCCGTTTGAGGGAGGGCTGTCCATCTGTGTCGATCGGCGGAACGCGCAGAATGTGAACCTGAGGCACGGCTACGATCCGAGCCTGCCTGCCAAACGCAAGCAGTCCCACATCCCTGAAAACACGCTGCCCTTCCTCAAATCGTATCGGGCAGAGGGCAGCCAGGTTCTTTTCATCACCGAGAGCGCAGATTCCAAGCGGATCGGCCCGATTGCCCTTGGTGCAAGGGCCTGCGCGGAAAGGACAGAAGCGGCGGGCTCGACTGTCCTGAGCCGCTTGGCTACGATCCGTCGCTGGATAGCCGAAAACTTCTGCAATAGGAAGCAGTGTCATGGGCACCTCAGGTCCGATTCTCGTAGCAGCCCAGCAAGTGGTCAATGTATCGACCGTCCCGAAGCGCAGTCCGTTTCGTTATCCTGGCGGCAAGACATGGCTGGTTCCTACGGTGCGTCGCTGGCTGCGTTCGCTCGTGCGACGCCCACAGGTCTTTGTCGAGCCATTTTGCGGTGGCGCGATCGTTGGGCTCACGGTTTGCGCTGAGAATCTGGCTAATGAAGTCGTGCTTGGAGAGTTGGATGAGAGTGTGGCCGCCGTATGGCAAACCATTCTGGAAGGAGAGCACGAGTGGCTCATCGATCATATTCTCAGGTTCAACATGACGCGCACCACGGTGATCGAACGTCTTCAAGAGCCACCCAGAAATCGACGTGAACTGGCATTCCAGACACTTCTGCGAAACCGCGTGCAGCGCGGGGGCATACTCGCTCCGGGCGCGAGCCTGGTCCGCAGCGGCGAAAATGGCCGTGGCGTGGCATCGCGCTGGTACCCCGAAACGATCGCTAGGCGCATCCGCGAGATCGCCCAGATGCGCAACCGAATTCAGGTCGTCGCCGGCGACGGCCTCGAGTTGATTCGGCGTTATCGCCGGCGTAAGACCGCGGCGTTCTTCATTGATCCACCCTATACGGCGGCAGGAAAAGGAGCCGGCGCGCGGCTCTATCGGCACTATCGGCTCGACCACGCGGCTCTTTTCGAAATAAGCAGCGGCGTCGCCGGCGCCTGCATGCTAACCTATGACGAGTCGCCCGACGTGATGGCACTGGCGGAACGGCATGGTCTGCAAGTCGAGCGCATCCCGATGAAGAGCACGCATCATCGAATCATGAATGAACTGGTCATCACCAATATCGGCGCATGCTGCGACCTGACACACGAACGAAACGTGAGCGCGATGCTGAAATCTTTATCGCCGGATCGCGGCGCGTCGGCAGAAGCAAGACAAGCACACCCAGCGTCGTCTGCGCGGAATCAGCGTCTTCGTACCGCGTCCGAGCAGGCCGAGTTTGTGTTCGCCGTTGGTTAGTCGATTTACCCTTTTCGGAGTTCCGCTTAACAACGACAACTCGAAAGCTACAGTTACTAGGATGGCCGTTCGTTCATCGAATCTTGTGCGCACTGGAATAATTGGCATTGCGGAGCGTGGAGCATCAACGTGCGAAATCAGTTTCTCATCGTGAGCTTGATTGGGCTGGCACTGGGTTTGGAGGCGCGCGCAGAGATGATCACCAAGACGATCCCCTACATCGACGGCGACGTGAAGTTGCAGGGCTTTCTCGCGTATGACGACAAGGCCGCCGGGCCGCGGCCCGGGGTTCTTGTCGTGCATGAGTGGTGGGGACAGAACGACTACGCCCGCAAGCGCGCCCGGATGCTCGCCGAACTCGGTTATGTCGCGCTCGCCGTGGACATGTATGGCGGCGCGAAAGTTGTCACGACCCCCGACGAAGCTGGCCAGCTTGCCGGCCCGTTCTACAAAGATGTGCCGATGCTGCGGCGGCGCATGGACGCGGCGCTCGACACGCTCAAGGCCCAGCCGGGCGTTGATGCCGCGCGGCTCGGCGCAATCGGCTACTGCTTTGGCGGCACGGTGTGCCTGCACTATGCGCTGGGCGGGGCGCCCGTCGCGGGAGTGGTCAGTTTCCACGGCGGGCTGTTCGCCCCCAACGTCGATGAAGTCAAGGCCGTCAAGAGCCGTTTGCTCATCCTCCACGGCGCCGACGACCCGCTCATCCCCGCCGCCGAAATCGCCGCGTTTCAGGAGGGGTTGCGCAACGGCGGCTGCGCTTGGGAGATGGTTTACTATGGCGGCGCGGTGCACTCCTTCACCAATCCCGGCGCGGACAAAGTCGGCATCAAGGGCGTGGCTTATCACGCTGATGCGGACCGCCTTTCGTGGGAGCGGACCAAGCTGTTTTTCGCGGAACTCTTCGCGAATAAGCCGTAACACTGCGCCGCCGCTACGGCCCCGGCGCCGCCGAAATAATCCGCCGCTTGAAACGAATACAGGCACGGAACAGCGCAGATCGGAGACCGCGCCATGATTCAGTTCTGCATATTCGGCGGCCACGAGGGCATGCTCGCACCTTCCGGGCGATTGTATGTGACGATCTTTGGCGGGTGCGAATTGACGAAGCCGACGTTCGCCCGGCTGCTGGCGGCCCAGCGGCGCGGCGAGTCGAGCGGCCGGAACTGGTCGTTCTTTCTCACGCTCTTCGGCGCCACTGAGCTGAAGTGCCCGACGCTCGTGGATGAATATCTTGACCTGATCAGCGCGGTCCGCTCCGGGTTGCTGACGTTTGAGCAGTGGGACCAATCCACCGCCCTGCTGAACGACACCCGCGACCAGTACTACACGTCCTTTACGCTCTTCGCCGGGTTGTCGGTCGACGAATTGGCGACTGAGGATCAGGAACTCGACGCCATCGCCTTGCAACGCCACCTGCAGCAATTGCCCGACGGCGCCGCCAGCGTTCTGATGATGGCGGTCGGGCAACGTGGCGCCCGCCGACTGCAAGCCGTCCGGCAAGCCGCGGCCACGGCGCTGCGCGGATAATGTGCGCTGGCCAGGGAGGCCTCCGTAACGGCGGGTCGGCGAGCCGTCGGCCGTCTGCCCATCTGCCCCCTCCGCGCATCACGGCTGCGCGGTGCTTTCAGTATTCTCTGTAATCTCCAACGATTTCCGCTTTGGGCCGCCAGCTGACGCGACAGCTTCCGCGCGCGCCGCAATACTATGCCCCCGGTCGCGGCGTGCGCGAGCCGACCATCACGCAGAAACGGCGTTCAAGCCGCCGCCAAACCAGCGTGAGCCGGCCGCCTGCGCCGCCGCGCGGCTTGCACGAGGACGACGTTTACGGCATGGCGGAAATCACTGTAGATACGAAAAAAACGGCCACCGGCATTCTCACGCCAGCGCATCCTCGCGTGATGGCGCGAATGGCTGACGCAACCGGCTCAACCCCGAGCGGCGGCGAAGCGCGGCGCCGCAACAACTCGTTTCATGTCTGCGGTTGGCGATCGGCCGCCGGCTCCTGTCGCTGGTCGGCGGCAGGCGCCGCGCTCTTGGCGCTCTGGCTGGGCGGTTGCGCGCTGTGGGAGGGACCGATCCGAACGGATCTGGAAGAGCGCATCCGCGAGAAAATCAGCGCGCTCCAGCCCGCCCCCCTGGATGACCGCAGCACGCGCCCCCCGCGCAGCGTTTCCGATGCACTGCCCGAAATGAGCCGGCGGCAACGCTCGCAGATACTATCTGAGCAGGTCGAACTGGGCGGCGCCACCACCACACAGCGCGGCGCCGCCGCCACCCAGCCCGCCTCACAGCCGCTCCTGCCGACGGGGCCGCGGCAGTTCCTCACCGTCAGCGACGCGCGGCTGGCGACGCTGCGCAACAACCTCGAGCTGCAGGTCGTGCTGGTCGATCCGGCGATTGCGCGAACGCGCATCACCGAAGCCGAAGCGCGCTTTGACGGCCTGATCTATGCCAACGTCAAGCGGCAGCGCTCGGACCTGCCGCCGATCGACGATGAGTTGACCCCGGCGACGCGCCCGGCGCAGCAGAACTTTATCTATGAGTATGAGCCGGGCATCTCGGTGCCGCTGCCATCGGGTGGATCGGCCAGCGTGAGCGCGCCGCTCTCGAAGAAAAAACTCGATGATCCGAAGAAGAAGGGGCAGTATCTCTCCGGCCTGTCCTTCTCCTTCAGCCAGCCGCTGCTGCGCAACGCCGGCCTCGACGTCAATCTCGCGTCGATCCGGCTGGCGCGCTACGCCGGCGGCGCGATCGACGCGCGCACGCAGCTCGCGGCCATTCGGATTCTGTCGACCGCCGAGAAGGCCTTCTGGCGCACCTACGGCGCGTGGAAAGAGCTGGAAATCCGCCAGCAACAATACGACCTGGCCTATGAAAACTGGGAGGCCGCGCAACAGCTTGTAGCCAAGGGCGCGCGGGCCGAGGTCGAGGCGCTGCGCGCCCAGGTGGGCGTCGCCGAGCGATTGGAGGATTTGATTGTCGCCGAGACGGGCCTGCGTCTGCGGCAGCGCGAACTCAAGCGGCTGATCAATGCGCCGGGGACGGACCTCGACTCTCCGTCGCTGCTGGTCACGACGACCGAGCCGACGCTGTACGAATTCGATTTCAATCGCAAGCAGCTCGCCGCAGAGGCCATCGACAACCGCATGGAGATGCTGGAGCTTGAGCTGCAACTGGCGGCCGACCAGGTGCAGATCGACTTCGCCAAAAACCAGACGCTGCCGCTGATCACGCTCGACTACAAATACGATTTTCTCAATCGCGGCTATGACTTTGGCGATGCGATCGCGGAAAACTACGGCTTCGAGGTCGGCGGCTGGTCGGTGCTGCTGCGCGGCGAAATTCCGATCACGAATGAGCTGCGCAAATCGCAGTATCGCCGGGCGCTGCTCAATCGCATTCAAAGGCTCTCGACCAAGGCGCAGCGCACCCAGGCGATCGAGCAGGAGGTTTTCGACGTGCTCGACACCCTGCGACAGAACTGGCAGCGCATCCTCGCCAATCGCCAGAATGTGATCCTTGCCGGAGTGAACTACGAGGCCGAACTCAAGCAATTCGACCTGGGTCTGCGCACACAGATCGAAGTGCTCGAAGCGCTGACGCGTCTGGGAACCGCCCAGGTGCGCGAAATCCGCGCGATCGTCGACTATCAGATCTCACAGATCGACCTGGCCTTCGCGACCGGCACACTGCTGGGCTACAGCCGCGTCGGGCTTGAGGCGATTGACATTCCCGCACAGTACCACCCGGTGCCGACGCCCTAGGCGGGGGGCAAGCGTGGGAACGTGGGAAGGTGGGAACGTGGGAAGGTGGGAACGTGGGAATGGCTGTCGATCAGGCGATCGCGTCATAACGTGATGAGGTGATAACGCGATCAGGGCACCGGAAATGCTCACTCAATTCGTTCTTCGCTATTCGAACTTCGCACTTCGCACTTCATTTTTCGCCCGGCAGAATGCCGCTTTCCTGCTGCCAGCGGATCGCGCGCGGCACGCCGGCGGTCAGAGGTGTTTGCGGGTCGTAGCCCAGCAGCCGGCGGGCCTTGCTGATGTCGGCGACGTAGCGTGTCACCTCGCCGGAGCGGGCCGGCTCGTAGCGGACGTTCGGCTCCTGACGCAGCGCCAGCGCGATCAGGTTGACCAGATCAACCAGTGTCGAGCCTTGCCCATAGGCCAGGTTGATCGTCTCGTGGTTCACCCGCCGGGCGGTAAGCGCGTCCAACCCGCGCATCACGCCCGCGACGCAGTCATCGACATAGGTGAAATCGAGCACCTTTTCACGTCCAAAGACGACGATCGGCTTGCCCGCGGCGATGCGCTCGATGAACAATGGAATAACGCGCTCCATCCGGGCGGCGTCGCTGTCGAAGCGGCCATAGACGTTGCTGAAGCGGAAGACGAGATAGGGCAGGTCATAACACTCGGCGTAGGAGTAGATGAACGCCTCGCCCGCGATCTTGCTGGCGCTGTAGGGGCTTTCGGCCACGACAAAGTCGGCCTGCGACTCATCGGTGATGTGCCGGTGGATGTCGCCGTAGACCTCGCGCGAGCTGCCGAAGATCAGCGGGATGTGGCCGCGTGTCCGGCAAAATTCGAGCACCGAAAAGAGCATCGCGACGTTTTGCATCGCGCGGTCGGGCTGCTCAACCAGCTCGAAGACCTTCGCATGCGCGGCCAGGTGCAGTACCGCGTCGAAGCGGCCCTCGACCGGCAGCGCCCCGGCCCGCCCGTCGCATAAGTCGTGCAGCACGGTCGGGATGCGCTCGGTCCAGGTGTTCTTGCGTTTGTCGACGCCGACGACTTCGTCGCCGCGGGCCAGCAGAGCCAGACCAAGATTGGTGCCGATTTGACCGCTCGAGCCGGTTATCAGGATGCGCATGAGTGCTCCGCATCGCGGCATGGCCGCATGCGCAGCCGTTGTAACGCTGATGCCACGGCTTCGTCAATGCTGTAAGTGACGAAGTGCGAAGTGTGAATAGCGAATAGCGAATAGCGAATAGCGAATAGCGAAGAACGAATTGAATCAGCGCGTCCCGCGCCCATATCACCTTATCACGCGATCGCCTGATCCACCGCCATTCCCACCTTCCCACCTTCGCACCCTCCCACCGCCATCGCCCCCCGCTCATTGCGCTTGCAGCAGTTCGGGCGCACTACACGCCAGCAGCATCGTTCGCGCGTTGAACGCCGCGTGCGCGACGATGCACGGCAGCAGCGCGCGGCCGCGTACCCGCAGAATTCCCAACGCCACGCCCAGGAAAATCAACGGCGGCACGTCCGCCGGCCGCTCGCCGTGCAGAATTCCGAAGCCGATGCCGCTGACGACAATCGCGGCTCCGGTGCTGCGCGTCGTTGTGAGAATGGTCTGCAGAATCAGCCCGCGGAACAACAGTTCCTCAAACAGCGGCGCGACCACCACCGCCCCGGCCGCCAGTGCGATCAGCCCCCACCCGCCCCACTCCGACCGCTGCAGCGCCTCCAGCACCGGATGCGCCGCGACTTCGCGCTGCGGATCGACCCACTCCCACGCCGCATGCGCCGCCAGCGACAGACCAATCGTCAGCGGCGTCAGCGCAAACGCCGCCAGCAACCCCCGGCCACATTCGATCAGGATCCGCGCCGGCGCCGCCGGCGGCGCGAGCAGCTCGGTTGCTTCGTCGGCGCGCCGCAACGGCGGTGTGAAAGTCGGACGCGTTCGCAGCACGATCAAACACAGCCCCGCCGTCATCAGACTCACAATGCCAAACGCCGCCTGCTGTGTGTGCCACATTCCCGACCCGGGAGTCGGCGGGCCGGTCCTGCCCGGCGGTGCGATCGTCTGGCTGATCACGATCGCCGATAGCAGCATCACCAGAATGACGATCGTCAACTCGGGCAACCGCGGGCCGCTCGCACGCAGCTCCGCCTCGGCCAGCCAGCCGCGCGCCGCCCCGCTTATCACCTGTCGTCCCAACGCCACGCCCCCATAGAGCAGCCCAGCGCCTAACAGCGCGAGATCCATCCATGGCAGCGCATCGGCCTGTGTCATTATCGGTAAAGCGTAGCGGCGACCGCCGCCGTTGTCGCGCTCGCTTCAGCTTCGGACCGTCCTAGCAGACGGTTCGGATCACGAGGCGTCGACTGACTCGCCATTTTCCGTTTCTCAGAAACCCGTGTCTTTGCTCGTTATCAGGTTATCGCTTTATCACGTTATCACACTGCCGATCGAGCACCGCTACCGTCTCAACATGCGCGAGCAACACGAACGTGGCTGTCGCCGACGCGGGAGGCTATTTCTTTCCGAGCCATTTATCCCAGTTCTTGCCATACTCGGCGACGTTGGCGGAGTTGACGAGGTCGGCCTCCGCCGGATCGCGTCCGTCGGCGGGGGCTTTATTGTTGTGCAGCTTGTCGATCAGCAGCTCGACGCTGCGATAGCCCCAGCCATAGACGCGCTGCGCCACGAGGCACTGGACGACGCCCTTCTCAACGTACTTAAGCTGCGCCGGCAGCGCGTCGACCGCGACCATCTTGACCGCGCCGGGCTTCATCCCCAGCAGCGCGTCGGAAAAGAGCGGCCAGCCGCCGACCATGGCCCAGCCTGCCAGATCGGGATTCGCCGTCTGCACCTCTTGCACTTTCGAGGCGGCGTCCTGCGCGGTCTCCTTGTGATAGTACACATCGAGAATCGTGAGATTCTTGGCGGCGGCCAGCTCCTGCTTCACCCCCTGCACGCGCGCCTGCAAATTGGCGGCGGTCGCGTTGCCCGCGAGGATCGCGATCTTTCCGCCGCCTTCGCCCAGGGCGGTCCGCAGCTCGCGCGCGACGCTGCGGCCCAGCTCGACGTCGTTCACGCCGTGATAGGCGAACCGCTTGCTCTTGGGAGCATCCGAATCGAAGCACAGCACCGCGATGCCCTTGTCTGCGGCCTTGTCGATCGCCGGTGTGACCTTCGCCGCATCGGAGCAACTGATCGCGATGCCATCGGCGCCGAGCGTGATGAGCTGCTCGACAAACGCCGCCTGCTTCTGAGCGTCTTCGTCCGCCGGCGTGCGCCACACCACCTCGACCTTGATCTTCAGCTTCTCCGACAAGTCACGGGCGGCGTCTTCGGCGCCGACCCGCGCCGCAATGAAAACCGGGTTGCTTTCGCTCTTGGCGATCAGGCCGAGCTTGTAGTGCGGCGTGTCGGCGCTGACGACGCCGGGGCTCAGCAACAGCCCAATACCCAGCCACGCTCCGATCCAACCGGCGAAACGTCCAGGACGCTGCGACATGATGATTCCTTTCCGAGCGGCGCAATCGCATGGCGCGCCGCGCGTTGCGGGGAATCTACCCGAGGGCGCGCAATTGTTCACGCTCTCATGCAGCGCGGATCTTCGAACAGGCCGCCCGCAACCAAACCGCGCCGTAAACCGAATCGCGCCCATAAACCGAACCGCGCCCATAAACCGAACCGCGCCCATACACCGAACCGCGCCCATACACCGAACCGCGCCCATAAACCGAACCGCGCCCGTGAGGAAGCGATTCAGAATCAACTCGCACCGAATCAGGCGGCGAAGAGAAGCAGCGAGAGAGCGACGAAGCGTCGCGGGGAAATGCCGCACGGCGCGACGCGCACCACTGCCGCGAGCAGCCCGTCACGCCCGACGTGATTCCAATCGCTGCCTCACGGTCGCGGTTCGGTTCAAGCCGCAGACGTGCCGAGCCGCAAGCGGCGCGCCACAGCAAGTCGATTGGCTCACCGACCAGCGCGGCCCCCGGTCGATGGCGGCTGGCGTTGGCCAATCTGCGTCCGCGGCTTGTTGTTCTGTCGTTTGTGCTTGGCCTTGGCTATGCTCCAGCCTAGGCATGGGCATCGACTTTCTCGACATCGCGTTTCGCGTGGAGGCCGACCTCGGCGTGAAGTTGGATCCGGCGACACTGGCCGCGATGTCTGATCGGTGGCCAAGCCGTGCGGACGTGACCGTTGCCGAACTCATCGATTACTTCGTCGATGCGTTGCGGCGCTGCGGTGTGTGCGACTACAGCCTCTATGGCCACGCCGCTATCGCCGTCTGCCCGGAGTGCGGCAAGCGCTTTGAGCAGCCCGACCGCGATCGTGTCACAACCGTTGTCCGATCTGCGATCGCGGCCGCGCTAGGATTGAACTTGCAGGAAGTCAGTGAAGAGCGATTTCTGGTTCGTGACTTGGGCATGCAGTAACCGCCGCGATGATTTCCGGAACGTTGCGCACTCGCGAACAAGGGGACTGGGGAGTCATGCCCGCCCGAATCCGAAGCGGCATCAAGGTGATAAGGTGTTAACAGCGGCTCGCCTGTCGTCTCGAGGCGGGCAAGTTCAATTCGTTCTTCGCTATTCGCTATTCCCCATTCACACTTCTCGTTCCGCCCTGAGCCACTCAGCAGCGCTTACAGCCGGCCTCATGATCGGATCGTGACCGGAATCGCTGGGCGCGGCGTCGAGAAGAAGAACGCCTCGCGCGGGGCGTCGGCGACAAATGCATCGAGATCCTGAAAATCCCAGCCGTCGCGCGGCGCCAGGGCGCTACGGGCGTCGAGCAGTCGGCAGCCATACTCGTCGATCAAGATGCGCGCGGCGAAGCGGTCGCACATGGCCTCCTTGCGACGGGTGTTGCGTCCGGCGGCTTTGACGAGGTAATGAAACAGCTCATGCAGGTAGATGAAGAGCGTCAGTTGATAGGCGTCGGCCAGCACCAGCCGATAGCCCTCTCGCCACCAGTGCGTGCGGTTGCTTTGCGCGCGCGCGACGTGTGTGACGAGGGTATAGGGATAGCGGTTGTTTCGACCGAGATTCACGAAGATACGCGAATCGCGATAATAGCAGGCGCCGGAAAAGTCGGCTCCGCGGCTGTAGCGGACGCACACGCTGAGCGGGTCATGCCGATAGGGGTAGGTGTGCCGGAGCACCATCCGTTGCAGGCGGGCGGTGTCAAGCTCGGTGAGGTTGCGGAAATCCATCCGTGGACGCTCGCACGGCCTGCCGGCGGCAGAGGCCGGGCACGGACCGCCCCGTGTGGCACGCCGCCGCTGCCCAGGTATGTACACGGCCCAGCTACCTTGGGCAAGTCGCGCGGAATCGCGCTGCGGGATTGACAGACGCCCCTGTGCCGCAACAATACCGCCGGGTAAGCAACCCGCGAAGTCCTGCGATAGAGGTGACGCATGCGTATTCGGTTCCTGATGGGTCTGACGGCATTGATCGGCGTGCTGAGCGGGTGCGCGACGCTGTCCGACACGGCGGATGAAAACAAGGCGGTGACGCGCCAGATCTACGATACCGACGTGCGCATGATGGCCGACGACTGGAATCTGATTGCCGAGACACGCCGCCCGCTGCGCCTCTCGCGCTGGATTACGCGCTAGATATCAGATATCAGGCAATTTTCCCCTGGCTTGTTGCAGTGAGGTCGCGCCGCCGGCCGGCGCGCTGTTTTTGCGCTGTTCAGTTTCTCGACTCTTGTTCTCGCCACTTGCGGCTTTTCCCACAACTTATTCACCTATGCTTCGATGTTTGGCTGTCGGCCGCTGTGCTGGGCTGGCAAATCGCGTCGCATGAATGGCTGGCGTTTGCACATGGCGGATTACCATGTCCGCATGTGCAGGTTGAACTACCTCAACAAGAGCGTCCGGCCTAGCGCGCGGCACGTTGCTGCAGCGCGTCCACAGGCTCAGCAAGAACCACCGGTTGGAAACCGGCGCCACACTCCACCGGTTCGAAACCGGCGCCAGGCTGCTCTGCCTGTCTTGCTGCTGCTGGCTCTGCCCGTTTCGGCGGAGATTGTTGAGCAGCGTTTTCCGTGCGGGCTGCGCGCGGTGATTGTGGAGGACGCGCGCGTTCCACAGGTCGCGGTGCAGCTTTGCTTTCGCGCGGGTCGTGCGCAACAGCCGCCGCACCTGCCCGATGTCTGCGAGCGCATCGGGCATGCTCTGCTCCGCCCGGAGCTTGAGCCGGCCGCGACGGCGCGCGTCGAGCAAGACGCCTCCTGCATTGAGCTGCGCGTGCCCGCCGCACAGCTCGCCGCCGGACTGACCCAGCAGCTGGACCGGCTCGGCGCGCTCGAGACATTGGGCGATTTTCCACCTGTTCAGCACGGCTCGAATCATCACGCCGCGGAGCTGGAGCAAATGACGCTTATGTCGCTCTTCCCCTCCGATCATCCCTATTACCCACGCCGGGCGGCGGTTGTCATCGGGCTGGATTTGGACGATGAGCGCGACCGTTTCCGCCGTACGTGGTTTACGCCGGCGAATGCGATCCTGTTCGTCTATGGCGACGCGAGCGGGCGCGATGTGATCGACATCGTGGCCAAGCGCGCGGCGGCCTGGGGCGTCGACGAAGCGCCGACGCCGCGCGCCGTCGATCTTCCCAAAGCCCGGCGCATCAACCAGGAGGATGAGCCGGCCTTCGGCGTCGAGCTGCTGTTTGTCACCCCCGGCGCGGGCACACTCGAGCTGGCTACTTACGAAGTCTTGTTACAGCATCTCTGCAACCCCGTGGATGGGCTGCTCTATCGCCGGCTCGTGCTCGATCTAGGCGCGGGGCCGCCGCGCTGGGAGCGCATCACCTGGCGCAACGCGGGCATGCTCGCGCTGACCTACGGTTTCGCCTGCAGCCCCGCCAACAAGACCGCCCTCATCGACGCGACCTTCGCGGTGCTTAACGAAGCTCAGACCGCCCTGCCCGAGCCGGTCGCGCTGCGCCGGGCGCGGGCGCTGGCCGAGCTGGCGCGGCTCAAGCGCCGGGCGACTTTCGCCGCGCGGGCTGAGGTGTATCGCACGGCGACGCTCATGGGCGATCCGCTTCTGCCGGACCTGGAGCGCGAGCGGCTGCAGCGCGTCGGCGTCACCGACTTGCAGGAATGCGCCGCGCGGCTGGGGCAGGCGCGCGTGTTGATTCGCACGCTCTATGAGGCGCCGCCGGAAAACGCGGTGAGCGAGGCATGGACGCTCGAAGCGCTTCGCGGCGAGCCGGAATTGTGCGTGCTGCGCTATTGGCGCAACGCCGAGTTTCGCGAGATCGAGCAACTCGCCGCGGGCCGCTACAGCCGCTGGTCGCCGGCGGAACTGCGCGACCTGCTCAGCTATCGGGGCGTCGAATTGCGCGTGTTTAGTCAGGCGCAGGACTGCGGCCTCGAAGCGCTCGGACCGCCGCGCGAGCGAACGTTCATGGAGGAACTGCTGACGGCACTGTTGACCGAGGCGCCGGCCGCCGGCGCCTCGCCCGACCGTGAGAGCTTTCTTCGCGCGTGGGAAACCTGGACGGCGCAGCCCTTGCAACGTGCCAGCGCCGGCCCAGACCGGGCGGATTGATGATCGGCGCGGTCTTGGCGCAGTGCGCGGCCAGAATGTCAGCCCTTTCACGCCTTTGAGCAGGCTGGAAGCCTGGTCCATTCCCGATCACGAGCTTGAGAAAATGGATGCGCCGCGGTCGTTGAAGAACTCCAACGTCCGCGGACGCACCCGCAAGTATGTCTCGCAACTGGTCTCAAACGTCATGCGGCGGCGGCACGGATCGCTCCGCACCGCCGCCGCACGCGGCCTCCGGCTTGCACAGGGGTACAGCTACCGGCGGGTCCAGCGCAGGAGCAGACCGCTCGCGAGGAGAACCAGCGAGGCGGGTTCTGGCACAGGCCGCAGGTAGAACAGGAAGTCGGTCGTTCGGCTGCTACCGAGGTCCGGCGCCGGCTCGAGCCAGCCGGCCGCGCCAATCACGTCCCACTCCGGGCCGCTAAAGGCGCTGGGGTTCAGGCGATGACGGTATTCGAGATAGAACGCCTCGCTGCTGGGGTGTGCGTCGCTGCCCGGCTTCTCATCCCAGACCAGCGGGCCGTCGAACACGCGCGGCCCCTCAAAGAGCGGCGTCAGCGTGGTGTCGCTCAGGGCAAAGCTCAATCGCCCGCCGCCGGCGCCGGCTGCCAGCAGATCTTCGAGCATCTCAGGATAGGGCAGCGCGTCTTCCGCCCACGTCCCGGTGTCGCCGATCACGCGAAACTCGGCGTGCAACTCATAGCGCTGATCGTCGGCGTCATAGCCCGACGTGCCGGCGTAGCCGGTGACGCCGCCGCTGGTGCTTTGCATATGCGCGATCGTGCCATGGATGCGCGCCATGATCGTGCTCTGATCGTGCTCCTCGACCATGTAGAAAGACATGCGCACGTCATCGAGGAAGTGGAACGTCTGCGTGCGCGCCGTGTCGAGGCGCAGCCCATAGTCGCGGCTGTCCACCGCGTTGGGGTTGGCGCTCATCATGCCGTTCGGATGGCTGAACGCAGACATTTCCAGGATCGGTGGCGTAATCAAGCCGGCCAGCGTGGTGCCCGAAAGCCCCAGCCCGACCAGCGCCGTGATGCCCGCCCGCCGCACGAAGCGGCCGGCGAGCGTGTCGCGACCGGCGGGAAGGCTGGCGCGGCCCGCCGTAGTCGCATTCGAGGTAGTAGCGTGCATCGTCATTTCGACTTCTCCTTGGGAGTCATGGAATTCGCCGCCGCGTTACACCCGGCGTTCATCCAAGGTTTAGCTGGGGCCGGGGGACCGGGGCGCGCAAATTTCTTCATGCGCGATAACAAGAGTTGATGCCTGCGCATCACGCATTGATACTGGGCCGTGCCGCGCGCGGGTCTGAGAATCTCTCGCGGCTGCATCCGACGGCTAGCCATATGCGCCGGCGTGCAATGGATGAGTGGAAATAGTGTGAGTTCACGGAGGCTGGAAGAGTAGGAGTATGGCCGAGCCGCACGTGTCCGCGAGTGGTCAGGCGTGGCCCGCTGCTTCGCTTCCTTACGGTCGCGGCTCTGCCATACATACGGTCGCGGCTCGGTCTAGGCTGTAGCCGCAGCGTGAAGTGTCACGAACGCTGCTCCAGCCGGCGCAGACCGGCGTCGAGCAGGGCGGCCAGCAGGATCACGCTGCCGAGCACGACCTTCTGCCAGAAATGCTCGACGTGCATCAGGTTGAGCGTGTTGTTCAAGACGCCGATCAAGAGCGCGCCGCAGAGCGTACCGCTAATGGCGCCGCGCCCGCCAAACAGGCTCGTCCCTCCGACAACGACTGCTGCGATGACGTTCAGCTCCCACATTTCGCCGACCTTCGGATCGGCGGCCATGAGCTTGGCGGTGTGCAGCACGCCCGCCAGGCCGCTGAGCGCGCCGGTGATGACATAGACCGCGATTTTCGTGCGCAGCACAGGAATGCCCGCCAGCCGGGCCGCCTCTTCGTTGCTGCCGATCGCAATGACGCAGCGCCCGAAGACGCTGTGTGACAGCAGCACCCAAAACACCGCGGAAAGGCCGAGCAAGACCAGCACCGGCACCGGCAGAAGCCCGCCGAGCAGCCCCTCCGCCACGAAGCCGCGACCAAGCCACATCAGCTCCGACGGCAATTCGTAGACGGGTTGTCCGTTGCACAGAATGAACGCGAAGCCGCGCACCACCAGCATCGCGGCGAGCGTCACGATAAACGGCGGCATCGCCAGCCGCGCGATGATCAAGCCGGAGGTCGCCCCGATCGCTCCGCCCAGCGCGACCCCGCTCGTAACGCCCGCGGTGATGATCCATGTCGCGCCGATCGACATGCCGCTTGCGCCGGCGGTGGACCCGGCCGCAGCCGCATCACCGTGCAAACCGCGCATGACCAACCCCGCGGCGACGCCGCAGAGCGCGACCAGCGCCCCGACCGAGAGATCGATCCCGCCGGTGACAATGATGAGCGTCATGCCCAGCGCGATCAGCCCCTCGAACGATATCTGCCGGGCCACGTTCACGAGATTCTCAAGGCGTGCAAAGCGCCCCTCGGTCAGGACTGTCGCCGCCGCGATCAATGCCAGCAGGATGATCGGCATGCGCAGCGCGACGATGCGCCGCAGCCACATTCCGCGGCGCGGCGGTGCAATACCGACGACGCGGGAAGGCGCGGCTAATGGCGAACGCGGGGGAGTGGGGTTCATAGCGAGGCGGCTCCGGCGGAGAGTGGCGCGGCGGCGCCGATCGCCAGTTGCAAAATCGCCTCCTGCGAGGCATCGCGCCGGGCATTGTCGAGCACGCCGGCGAGCCGGCCGCGGCACATCACGCCGATGCGGTCGGCCATGCCGATGATCTCCGGCAATTCAGAAGAGATCATCACGACGGCGGCGCCGCGCGCGGCCAGCGCGTTGATCAGCGCGCAGATTTCAGCCTTCGCGCCCACATCGACGCCGCGCGTCGGCTCGTCCAACAGGAAGACCTGATAGGGCAAGGCCAGCCAGCGCGCCAGCAGCGTCTTTTGCTGATTGCCGCCGGAGAGCGCGCCGACCGGCAGCTCGACCCCGGCCGCGCGGATGCTGAATTGCGTTGAGCGCCGCTGCGCGAGCTGATGCTCTGCCTGCGGCGGATAGACGCCGGCGACAGCGGCCTCGGCGGGTTTGGCGAGTGTCAGGTTTTCGCGCACGGCGCGGTGCATCAACAGGCCCTGGCGACGGCGATCTTCGGGGACCAGCGCGATGCCGGCGCGCTGCGCCGCACGGGGCGACACAAACACGCCACGCGCGGATGGCGTGGAGAAATCCGCTGGGTTATCAACTCGGTCATGAAGAACCGGGCCATCAGCTGGCGTCGTCTCAGGCCGATCCAGTGGCGCGCCGGTGCTGACGTGCACACAGCCGCGCGTTTGTGGCAATGCTCCGAAGATCCCGAGTGCCACGCTGCTGCGCCCGGAGCCAACCAGGCCGGTCAAACCTAAGACCTCTCCCGCGCGCACGGAGAAACTCACGTCTTCGCAACGCCCGCGCACGCTGAGCCGCTCGACCCGCAGTTGCACCGGCCCCAGCGCCGCCTGCCGCGGCGGGAATTCATCCCGCAGCGCGCGTCCGACGCATGCCGCGATCAGGCCGGCCCGGTCGATCGCGTCGATCGGGCCGGTATGCACGTGCCGTCCGTCGCGCAGCACGGTCACGTCGTCGGCCAGCTCGAAAATCTCTTCGAGCCGGTGCGAGATGTAGAGCACGCTCACGCCGCGCTGCGTCAGCCCGCGCACGAGGCGGAAGAGCGTCGCCAGTTCGTGCGGCGTCAGCACCGCAGACGGCTCATCAAGTATCAGCACGCGCGCGTCGAGCGCGAGCGCCTTGGCAATTTCGGTCAGTTGCTGCTGAGCGACGCTCAGCGCCGCCACGCTTTCGGCCGGCGGCAGGTTCAGCCCGAGCCGATCGAGGAGCACGCGCGTGCGGCGCCGCAGTTCGCGAAAATCGACCAGTCCGCAACGGCGCGGCCAGCGGCCGAGGAAGACATTCTCGGCGACGCTCAGATGCGGAATGAGATTGAACTCCTGATAGACAATCGCGACGCCGGCGGCCTGCACCGCGCGCGGCCGATCGAGCGGCAGCGGCCGGCCATCGAGCAGGATGTGGCCCGCGGACGGGGGCGTCGCGCCGGCGAGAATTTTCATCAGCGTGCTTTTGCCCGCACCGTTTTCACCGACGAGGGCATGCACGGCCCCCGCGCGCACGGCGAACGTGACGTCCTCCAGCGCTCGCACGCCGGCGTAGTGCTTGCTGATCTGCTCAAAGCGAACGAGCATGGGGAGGAATAGTAATGATTTTTGAGTAGCGAGTAGCGAGATAAGAGTGGCGAGTTATGAGTAGCGAGTAGCGAGTAGCGAGTGAAGAGTGGCGCGCGGTAGGTTTCAAGCAACCCGTTGTTCGAAACCAGACTGGCAGCGCTGGCAGGCGCCGTGTCGCCGTCTTTAACTCGCTACTCGCTACTCTTAACTCGCCACTCGCTACTTTGAACTCTCCCCCTACGCCACATGCAGCGCATCGATGATGTTCGTGCGGGCGGCGTGGCGCGCGGGGAGCAGCCCGGCGATGATGCACAGCCCGATCGTCAGCCCGACGGCGATCGCAACGATCGTCCAGGGCACCTCGACCGGGGCGCGATAGCCCATCATCTTCTCGATGATCGTGGACATGTCCGTCGCCAGGTGCAACCCCAGCGCCAGGCCCAGCGCGCTGCCCAGCAGCCCCAGCACGATCGCCTCGCCCAGCACCATGCGGAGGATTTGTCCGCGCGTGGCGCCGACCGCGCGCAGCATCGCCAGCTCTTTCGTGCGCGCGGTGACGTTCGCCGTCATGAGATTGGCGACGCCGATCGCGGCCACGAGCAGCGCGACGCCCGGCACCGCCGTCAGGATTTGCGTGATGCGCGTCAACTCGCGGTCGATCTCGTCCTTGAGCGCGGTGACGCTGCCATGATAGGCCTGCGGCGCGCCGATCTCGTCGCGCAGGTGACGTAGCGCGCGATCCTCGCGATAGCGCTTGTATCGCTCCGCCAGCGGAATCGCCGTGTTGTAATCCTCCGGCCGCAAGTCGCGCGCGGCCTTGGTCCGGGCCTCCGGCGGCCAGCCGGGCGGCGGCTCTTCGGGCGGCACGTCGAGGTTGAGCAGCAGCAGCTTGATGCCCGTCAGCCCGAGCAGCCGGCGCATGTCGGCATTGGTGCCCAGCACCGACCCCGCCGCCGCCACGCGCATTTCGGAATCGGCCTGAAAATAGCCGGCGGTAATGTCGAGCGCGGGCGAATCAATCACGCCGGCGATCTTGAATTGATGCCAGCGCTCATTGAAGAAGATGCGCACCTGATTGGAGAGGCCGCGCGCCTTCGCCGCGATCAGCGCCGCGCTGTCCTCTTCGCCCGTGGCGGGATCGATTGGAACATACGCCTTCTGGCGCGAGCGGGCAAAATCGGCCGCGACCAGCAGATAGCCGCCCCGGTTGAGCAGCCGCCGGGCAGTCTCCAGATCGCCTTCGATGAATTCGAGCTTGACAAGGTCGAAGAAATTGGCCGGATCGCAGCCGACAAACCACGTGACCGAGAGCATGACGCGTTCGAGCAGCAGGTTGCGCTCATCCACGATCACGTTGACCATGTTCGCCGGCGCGACGTCTTTGATGCCGGGCTGCCGCGCGGCGATCTCGGCGGCGTCGTCGCGCATCTGGTCGAAGCTGAAGATGTACGCCTGCGGAAACTGCTTGGGAAATTGCCAACTACCCTTGATGCTCTGGCTAAAGGCCATCAGCGCGACGATCAGCGACAGCCCGACCATCAATCCGCAGCAGATGCCGGCCGAACGCCAGACCGCATGACCGATCTGGCTTTGCAGCAGCCGCACGCGCACGCCCACCGCCGCCGCCACGAAGGGCACCGCCAGCCGGCTGATGAGATAAACGGCCAGCGGCGCCGCCAGCGCATAGACGAAGTAGAGCGCGACGACCGCGACCGTCGACCATTTCAGGAAGTCGGGCGAGCGAACCAGCTTCACCCCCATGACGAACGCATGCAGCCCCAGCCCCAGCAGCGCCAAGCCAAAAAAGGCGAAGATCGGCCAACGCCGCGGCGGGCGCGCCTGCGGATGGGCCGCCTCCATGGGCGAGACGCGCCACACGGCCAGCGCGGGCAGGATCGCGGCGATCAGCGTCGTCGCCAGCCCCGCGACGCACGCCAGCAAGATGCCGCCGTAGTTGATCGTGAATTCGCCGGCGTATTCGGGCACGAGCCACACCGTCGCCCGCGCCAGCCCCAGCCCGATCGGCACGCCCGCGAGGATTCCGATCAGCCCCAGCGGCAACACCTCCACCAGCACCAGCGCCGCGAGCTGCGCCCCGGTCATGCCGATGCAGCGGAGCATGCCGAGCTGCGTGATGCGCTCGACCATGCCCATGCTCAGCGTGCTCAGTATGATGAAAAGCGCCGTCAGCATCGCGATCGATGCCAGCAACACGAGCACGATCTCCTGTTGATCCATGGCGCGCTCGACCTGTTGCATGCGGGCCTGCGCGCTGCGGGCGTTGGCCTGGATGCCCTCGGCCCGCACCATGGCGCGCAGCCGGCCCGCCACGCCGGCGATCGTGCGGGGATTCGGATCATGCAATACCACGTCGAGCGAGGTGATCTGACCCAGCTTGAAATTCAGCTCCTGCAAGACCTCCAGCCGCGTCAGGATGATCGGCTTTTGAAAGCGCGCCCAGCGGCGGCGCTCGATCAGGCCGACGATCTCCAGCTCGACCGGGGCCCCGTCGCCGCCCTCCGGCCAGAAGAGCACTTTGTCGCCGACGCCCAGATCGCGCTCCTGCGCCCAGGCAAAGTCACAGACGCAGGCGCGCTCGTCGGCTTCGGTCAGCATGCGGCCTTCGCGCAGGCTGCGATTCCAATCGCGGATCAGGAACTCCTGCCGCAGATCGATGCCGTTAAAGTCCAGCTCCGGCGATTTCCAACGGTCGAGCTGATCGAGATCGACCACGTCGTCGCGCGTCAGCAACACGCCGCGCAGCCGCAGCAGCAAGAGCGGGACGGCCTGCTTCACCTCCGGCAGGGCGGCGATTTTGGGCACGACGCGCTCGGCGAATTGCGACCATTTTCCGAGCGGCGATTCGAGATTGATATGGCTGGCGCCGACGTAGGTTCCGGCCCATTCAAGGACGGTGCGCCGGACGGAGTCGTAGACGCACGTGACCCACACGACCGCGCCCGCCCCGAGGGCGATCGCGAGCACAGCGCCGAGCGTGCGGACACGCTTAGCTCGTAAGTTGTTGATAGCCAGTTGTGACCAGTGCCGCATCACCGCTGCCTTTCGGCTCCAACTCGCCGATCACCTTGCCATCGCGCAGGACGATCACGCGATCGGCAAAGGCCGCGCCGGCGGCCTCGTGTGTGACCATGAGGATCGTGCGGCGTTGCTCGCGCGCGACGCGCGCCAGCAGCCGCCAGATTTCCGCCGCCTGGCGCGAGTCGAGGTTGCCGGTCGGCTCGTCCGCGAGAATGATCGCCGGCTCGTTGAGCAGCGCGCGGGCGATCGCGACGCGCTGCTGCTCTCCGCCGGAGAGCGCGTCGGGCCGGTGCGTGGCGCGGCGTTCGAGGTGGACGAGCGCGAGCAGTTCATCCACGCGGGCCGCATATTCAGACCGCGGTCTGCCGTCGATGAGCAGCGGCAGCGCGACGTTCTCCCACGCCGTCAACGTCGGCAGCAGGTTGTAATCCTGAAAGATGATGCCGAGGCGCCGCCGGCGGAAGACCGTCCGCGCCCGGTCTGACATTGCGCTGATGTCCTGTCCATCGACGAGGATCGTGCCGGCGGTCGGCGGAGTCAGGCCGCCGACCAGGTGAATCAGCGTGCTCTTGCCCGAGCCGGAGGCCCCCATAATCGCACAGAAGACCCCGGCGCCGACGCGCAGCGAGACGCCGTCGAGCGCCACGACCTCGCTCCGGCCGGAATCGTATTGCTTGGAGACGTCACGCAGTTCGACGATCGCCGGACCGGCATAGGCGCCGACTGCACTGCCGCCGGGCGCTGCGAGCGCGGCAGAACCGGGCGATGGATGCGCCGGGGCCGTGCTTGTCGGCGCGAAGGCCGCCGTAGTGGCTTGATCGGTGTTCAGCGGCGCCGCGCCGGTGCCATCCATAAGGGTCAGTGTAGACGGCGCGCAGGGCAGCGACAATCGAGCGTTGTGCGAAGTCGTCGCCCAGATAAACAGAAACCCCGCCACAATCGTGACGGGGTTCAGCGGAGAAGGGGGGATTCGAACCCCCGGTACAACTTTACGTCGTACAACGGTTTAGCAAACCGTCGCCTTAAGCCTCTCGGCCACCTCTCCGGCGGCCGGCGCTGGGCCGGTCGAACCACGGATCATGCCACAAACTATGCCCGCTCGCAACGGGCCGGCGCCAAAAATTGGCCCGCCGGCGGTCGGTGGGCGTGCAGTGCATGACACCCGGCTGTTGCGCGTTCCTACAATCTTCCGTCTATGTGTTACTTCATCACCATCGCGGTGCCGCCAGGCGCCTGCTCGGAGGTTATCGCCCGGTACAACGCCCCGGATTTCAATGTGTCCATTACACGCAACGCCTCAGCATTAGTCGCTGCAGGCGCCGGCTGGAGCCCGCTGAACTTGACCGCAGGCGGCTGTTCCTGCGGCTGGTACAAGCCCCACAGCTACTGGATCGAGCTGATCATCAGTCCGGCGCGATCGCAGTGAACGCAGATGACTATCGACAGCGCATGCGCGTGAAGTATGAGAAGCGCGGCTGGAGCGCAGCCAGGATCGATCGGACGTTGAACACTCTCCGTCGCCGCCCCGATTCCGACCTCGGTCTGCATCCAGCGATCATCGATTTTTTTGCGAGCGATCACAAACGAACACGGTCGGGTTCGGATCTGGGTTCACGAATTCTCGGGAAATGTGGAAAGTGAGGAGTACCGGATTCGCGAACGCGTGCACTGGTCGATCGCGCAACTCCCTGTCCGAGCAGCCGAGCTCGACACCGACACCGTGGCGGAGCTTTCAGTGCGTGATGGGCGCGGTGAAACGCGAGTCGATCCACTTCGCTTCCCTCGGCAGGTGGTCGGACCATTGCCTGGCGGGTGACCGGCGGCAGCGGGGTCCGTGGCACTTTAGGCGTGTAGTGTTGAAACCGTGGTCAGCCGGTGGCGACTCCGCCTGTCTTTTTGCCCGGAGGCAGAGCGAACGTTGCGAAGGGTTTGCAGCCCCTGAGAAGCGAAAATCTTCCCTATATATTCGCCCGAAGTCTGAGCGAAGCTATCGGACAAGGGCGCTCCGTCCGTCCTCCGGGCGGAGAATGGAAAGGCGCTGCTGATCCAGGCGTTGAAACGCCTGGCAACCGACGTTTGCCCTTCGGGCGAAGACGCAACGCAGCCGCGCAGCCGCGTTGTGCAAATCAGTCGGTGTTCACCATACATACTCATACTTATACGCTCGATGCTTCCCGCCCAAACGGTCACGCAATCCGCAACGTCCGTCGGCATCGACCGAGCGGTCATCCCTTGCGCTCGATCACGACATGTGTCGCAACTTCACCGTTTACATGTTCGGCAACCCGGTAGCCGAGTGCCGGAAGGTCTAGCCCGCCAAGCAGATGCTCGCCCGAGCCGAGTAGCGCGCGGCCGATAGCAAGGTGCATCTGATCGACCAGACCGGTGGCGAGGTACTGGCGAATGGTGCTCGTGCCCCCGCCCAGCCGTACGTCCTTCCCGTGAGCGGCGTCCAGAGCGCGATCATAGGCCTCACGAATGCCGCCGGTCACGAAGTGGAACACCGTGCCGCCTTGCATGGTCAGAGCTGGGTGCGGGTGATGCGTCAATACGAACACCGGCGTGTGGTACGGCGGGTTGTCTCCCCACCAGCCCTTCCACGAGTTATCCGGCCATGGGTCGCGAACGGGGCCGAACATGTTGCGGCCTAGGATCCACGCCCCGATTCCGTCAAACCCGCGGGCGGCGAAGGCGTCGTCAATGCCGGTTGTCCCGCACCCATCGCCTTCGCCAATCCTCATTTCGGCATGCATCTGCTTGAAGGTCCGCGTGGGGAATAACCACTCGTGCAAGGCCATTCCGCCGACACCCATCGGGTCTCTCAGGCTTTGCCGCGGACCCGCACTGAATCCATCAAGAGAGAGGCCGAAACAGTGGACTCGGAGGCTGGGCATGCGGTAGGCTCCTAAATCTAACCGCACTCTACGCCTTTGCCACCGCCGTGACCAGCCCAACGAAGCGGCGGCATGGCATACGGCGAAGCGGCAGATCGCTATTACAGCAGCGAGGGCCGTTAACTCGCGTTGACGCAAGCCGCAAAGCATGTAACATATGACCCCAGCGTCGAATGCGGCGGTTTCTTCGCCCGCTTCGCGCTGCTATTCATAGGGAGCCGCCGTGAGCAGCAAGCCGCAATCGCAGGCGCCGAAAGAGCGGATCAACATCACGTATCGCCCCGCGACCAACACCAAGGAGCAAAAGGAGTTGCCGCTGCGGATGGCGATGCTGGGCGACTTCACGTTGCGCCAGGACGACACCCCGCTCGAAGAGCGCAAGATGATCCGTGTCGACAAGGACAACTTCAACGACGTGATGAAGAGCCAGAAGCTCGACCTGTCGGTCAACGTCGCCAATAAGCTCAGCGGGGGCGTCGGCGACGAAATGGGCGTCAAGCTCAAATTCGCCACGCTGAAGGATTTCGAGCCGGAACAGATCGCCCGTCAGGTGCCCGAGTTGCAGCAACTGCTCGAAACGCGCGAGGCGCTCAGCGCGCTGAAGGCTCCGCTGGCCAACAAGCGCGAATTCGTCAAAAAGATTCAAGAACTCGTCAAGGACGAAGCCACCCGGCAGAAGCTGATCGACGGGCTGGGCCTCAACCGGGCCGAGGGCTAGCGCCGGTCGCCCTGATGCGTTTGAATGGCGCGAACGCGCGAACGCGCGGCCGGTCGCGGCTTGAAGGAATCGCCCTCTCGCCGCAGCCGAACACGAAACCGTGCGCCGCGCGAGCTGGACTGTGACGTGGTCGGGATTCAGCCTCCCGGCGGCGTCGATCGAGCCGCACGCCACACGGGCGGTGCGGATCCGTGTATCGAGGATCGCATGCATCGGCCGGAGGCCGATCTCTTCAGGAGCTTTGCATCATGGCGGATGCCCCACAGAGTGCCGCTTCTCAGCCGCTGTCCGAAGATGTTTCGTCGCTGCTCGAAGAGCTGACGACGGCCACCGGTACAACCGATCTGGAGGCCAAGCGCGTCGCGAAGCGCGGCGTGCAGGAATTGCTGTCGCATCTGCTGCGCACGCCATCGGACAAGATCGATAAAGCGCTGGTGGATGCGTACATCGCCGAGATTGACGCCAAGCTCAGCGCGCAAGTGGACGAAATCCTCCACCATCCCGACGTGCAGAAGCTCGAATCGGCGTGGCGCGGCCTGAAATTCGTCGTCGATCAGACCAATTTCCGCGAGAACATCAAGATCGATATCCTCAATATCTCGAAAGACCAGTTGCTGGAAGATTTCGAGAATTCGCCGGAAATCCCCAAGAGCGGCCTCTATCAGCAGATTTATACGGCCGAGTTCGGCCAGGCCGGCGGCGAGCCGTTTGGCGCGATGGTCGCCAACTATGATTTTGGCCCTGGGCCGCGCGACATCGCCCTGATGCAGAAAGTTTCCGCCGTCAGCGCGATGGCGCACTGTCCCTTCATCGCGGCGGCCGGTCCGGAGATGTTCGGCGTCAAGGATTTCCGCGAGTTGCCCAAGCTCAAGGATCTGCAAAGCGTCTTCGAGGGGCCGCAGTATACGAAGTGGAACAGCTTCCGAGACACGCCCGATGCGCGGTATTTCGGCCTGACGATGCCGCGTTTTCTGTTGCGCCATCCGTACGATCCCGCCGCCAATCCGGTGAAGGCCTTCAACTATGAGGAGCGGGTCACCGATGATCACGGCAAGTATCTGTGGGGAAACGCCGCGTTTGCCTTCGCGACGCGACTGACCGCGAGCTTTGCCGAGAGCCGCTGGACGATGAACTGCACGGGGCCGCAGGCCGGCGGCATGGTCGAGAACCTGATCCTGCACCAATACAAGACGCTGGAGGGCATCGAGACCAAGATCCCGACCGAGGTGCTTGTTTCCGATCGGCGCGAGTATGAATTGGCCGAATGTGGCTTCATCGGCCTGACGATGTACAAGAACACGGACAAAGCCTGTTTCTTCAGCGCCAACTCGGTGCAAAAGCCCAAGACTTTTCCCGACACCGAGGAAGGCCGCCGCGACCAGACCAATTACAAGCTCGGCACGCGCTTGCCTTACATGATGATGATCTCGCGGCTGGCGCACTATCTGAAGGTCATCCAGCGCGACAATCTGCAGACGTGGCAAACGCCGGTCAAGATGGAAACCGAGCTCAACGACTGGATGCGGCAATACGCGTCCGACATGGATAATCCGACGCCGGAAGTCGCGAATCGCCGGCCGATCCGCCGGTTTGCCGTCAAAGTGCTCGAAATCGAGGGCGAGGTCGGCTTCTACAAGGTCGATCTGCAGGTGATGCCGCACATCAAGTTTGAGGGCGCGAACTTCACGCTCTCACTCGTCGGCAAGCTCGACAAATAGTCGCCCGGCGGCGGCGCGGTCGCCGATCACGGGCGGCCGATGGGCTTTTCGGCGCTCCGGGGGCGCCGGAGCGCCGGACGTCGATCGATTTTTCGCGGGCTACAATCGAGCATGCGAACTCGTTATTTCGAGTACAACGGCAAACCCTACACGTTCCCGCAGGATCTCGCGCAGGGGCAGGAATTCTTGGAGTTTGTCCTCGCGCACGGCGATGAAGCCCTGCTTGCGGCGCGACAGATGGAGAGCCAGCCGGAGTATTCGCAGATGCTGCGCGAATTACTCGATCAGGGGCTGCTCGAGAAAGTACGCGGGCGCTTCCGGCTGACGCCGCGGGCCGTGAATGCCATGCAGCGCAAAGCGCTGATGGAGATTTTCGCGCATCTGAAATCGGGGGCGCGCGACAGCCACGACACCCGTGCGACCGGGCCGGTCGGCGATCGGATCGAGGGCACGCGGCCCTTTCAATTCGGCGATGCGCTTAGCGAGATCGACCTGTCGGCGACGCTGCGCAATGCGATCCGACGCCGCGCCGAAGAGGTGACGCGGGCAAGCGCCGCCGCACGCGAGGCGGCCCGCTCCGACGCGCCTGCGGACGCCGCCCGCGGCACGCCTCAACTGTCGGTGCGCACGCAGGCTGCGCTGCTGCCGCTGCGTCTGGCCGAGGATGATTTTGAGCTGCATCACCGCGAAGCCCGCAGCAGTTGCAGCACGGTTGTGTTGATTGATCAGTCCGGATCGATGGCGCGGTTTGGCCGTTATCTACACGCCAAGAAGTGCGCGATGGCGCTGACCGCGCTGATCCGCCAGCGTTTTCCGCTCGACACGATCGACCTGGTCGGCTTTTTTTCAGGGGCGGAGGCGGTGCGCGAGGATCAGTTGCCGCTGCTCATGCCCAAGCCGGTCAGCGTCTACGACCCGCGCGTGCGGGTGCGTGTGCCGCTCAACAAGCTGAACACGGCGCCGCAGCATTTCACGAATCTGCATCTGGGCCTGCTGAAAGCGGCGCGGCTCTTGCAACGCCGCGCGGGCGATCAAAAGCTTGTCTTCATCATCACCGACGGTCAGCCGACGGCGCATGTGCAGGGCGATTACGCGTACCTGATCTATCCACCGCACGAGTCGAGCCACTGGGCCACGATCAACGAAGCGGTGCGGATCGCGCGGACGGGCGTGCGCGTCTGCACGTTCGCGCTGACCGATGATTACTGGGATATGGACTGGCTGGGCTTTGTCGAGCAGCTCGGCCGCATGACGCGCGGCGTGACGTTTCAATGCACCGGCGGCGATTTGTCGGCGTGCGTGATGGAGTCGTATCTATCGGGTCGGCGGAAGCGGTCGTTTCTTAGCTAGTGCTTCGTCACAATTGAATTTGCGGGTTCGAAACGAGGGTAGCATGGGCCTCCGGCCCGTGCGTCCCACTACAAAAATAGGCACGAATCTCATGCCGTGACGTCGGAGCTCCTTTCCACTTCATCCGAAAATTCAAACTTGACGAAGCACTAGATGCCGAAATACCGTGATAAGGTGAGAAGGATCGCGGCCTTAAAATCACCACACCGGCGGGTCCAATTCGTTCTTGGCTATTCGCTATTCACTCTTCGCACTTCCAGATACGCCGTCGGCCACGGAGAAGACGTGAGTAGGTGACGACGTGAGAAGGTGATAAGGGCCTTGGTCCTGAGATCACGACGCCCGCAGGTTCACTTCGTTCTTGGCTATTCACTCTTCGCGCTTCCAGATACGCCGTCGGCGGTGCTCGGCGGATACGCGATGACGGCTTTCCCCCGCGATGAGCGCCCTCTGCGCGAACTGGTGTCTGATGTCCCAGCGCCAGGAGGCGGCGTGGTTCAGTTCTCGTCACCGCTATCGCATCGGCGTGTGGGAGACGGGTGGGCCTTCTGGTCTCACGGATATACAGGAGATGTGTATAGATATGCAGAAGCCTCTGTATTAACGTTGGACCTTCCGGAGAACGCGCGAGCCTTTTATTTCGGCGTTAGTCATGGCATGGGTTCACAGTTCACAGTTGCCGCGACCGCGGACGATGGAACGCGGGTTGAGCAACTCGTGGACGCGGTCTCTTCGCGGCAATTTGGCTTCTACGTGGATGACGACGCCCAGCGGCTGACGCGCGTTACGTTGAGCTTTCCTGGAGGCACATGGGCAATCGGCGAATTCGGCATCGCGGTGCCCGAGCCGACCACGGCGCTGCTGCTGTTATTCGGGGCGCTTGGCCACGCTCGCCGCCGAGGATGAAAATGATGTCTCGATGCGTGTTCGCGGTGTATGCCATGTTATCGCGTGCTCGCGTAAGCATGCCGTCCTGAAGTAGAACCTGACCGAAAGCGCTGCATGCCACCTATGTATCAGTGAAGACGCTGCTCTGTCGGCACAGTAGCGACTCGGTCGTTCACAACCGCTATTCAACCGTGACCGATTTGGCCAGATTTCTCGGCTTGTCCACGTCGCAGCCGCGCAGCACCGCGGCGTGATACGCCAGCAGTTGCAACGGCACGACCGTCACCAGCGGTTGCAACAGGTCGGGCACCTGCGGCACATAGAACACGTGTTCGGCCAGTTCGCGGATGTGCTCGTCGCCTTCGGTTGCGACGGCGATGATGTGTCCGCCGCGGCTGCGCACTTCCTCGATGTTGCTGACGCTCTTTTCGTACCAGTGGTCGCGCGGGGCGATCATGACGACCGGCATGCCCTTGTGGATCAATGCAATCGGGCCGTGCTTCATCTCCGCCGCGGGCAGCCCCTCCGCGTGGATGTAGCTGATTTCTTTGAGCTTGAGCGCGCCCTCGAGCGCGATCGGATATTGCACGCCGCGGCCCAGGTAGAGCCAATTGCCGGCGTCGATGTACTCGGCGGCGACGTGCCGCGCCTGCGTCGAAAGCTCCAGCACCTGCTCGATCTTCGCGGGGATCTCCTGCAAGGCCTTCAGATAGTCCACCGCGTCGTCGTGGCTCATGTGCCGGCGACGGCCGAGGTAGGCGGCCATCATCGCAAGCACGGTGACCTGCCCGACGAAGGCCTTGGTGCTGGCGACGCCGATCTCGGGGCCGACGTGCAGATAAACGCCCGCGTCGGTCTCGCGCGCGATGGTCGAACCGACCGAGTTGACGACGCCCAGCGCCATGCAGCCGCGATCCTTGGCCTCGCGCATGGCCGCGAGCGTGTCGGCGGTCTCGCCCGATTGCGAGATCGAGATCACCGCGGTGCCGTCCTCGATCACCGGATTGCGATAGCGGAATTCACTGGCGTATTCGACCTCGCAGGGGATGCGGGCGAGCTGCTCAAAGAGATATTCGCCGATCAGCGCCGCGTGCCACGCCGTGCCGCAGCCCGTCAGGATGATCCGCTTGACGCGGGCCAGGTCGCGCTGCACGTTGGCGAGGCCGCCCAGGACGATGCGGGCGGCATTGAGATCGACGCGGCCGCGCATGCAGGTCCGCAGCGCCTCGGGCTGCTCAAAGATCTCTTTGCTCATGAAATGCTGGTGGCCGCCCAGCTCGAGCTGCTCGAGCGTCCATTCGATCTCGTTGATCTCCTTCGTCACGGGGGCGGCGTCGAGCGTCGTCGTGCGGAAGCCCTCGCGATTGATCACCGCGACCTCGTTGTCGGAGAGATAGATCACCTGCGGCGTGTGCTGAATGATCGCCGACGCATCCGACGCGACGATGTATTCGTCCTTGCCGATGCCGACGATCAGCGGGCTGCCGCGGCGGGCGGCGACGATCGTGTCCGGCTCATCGGCGTGGACCGCGGTGATGCCGAAGGTGCCGCGGACCTCGCGCAGCCCCTTGCGGACGGCGTCGGCCAGATCACCGTCGTAGAAGTGGCCGATCAGCTTGGCGAGCACTTCGGTGTCGGTCTCGCTGTCCATCGTGATGCCTTCGTTTTCGAGGAAGGTCTTGAGGACGCGGTAATTCTCGATGATGCCGTTGTGCACGAGCGCGAGCCGGCCGGATTTGTCGGTATGAGGGTGGGCGTTGTGCTCGGTCGGGGCGCCGTGGGTCGCCCAGCGCGTATGGGCCATGCCCAGCGTCGCGCCGTCCAGGTCGCCGTTGATTTTGGTTTCGAGCGCCGAAATGCGACCGACCGCCCGCTTCAGGAGTAATTCACGGTGGCGCAGGACGGCGATGCCGGCAGAGTCGTACCCGCGATACTCCAAGCGCTTCAGGCCCTCGATCAGGATCGGGGCCGCGTCACGCTGACCGATATAGGCGACGATTCCACACATGGTCGATTACTCCTGCCGGCTCGGATGCCGGGTGAGGCGAAGCGGGTCACGCTGGCACATGAACATCGGCTCATTGCTCCCGCGCTGGCACGCGCGGGAAGCGCCAGACGTCAGCCATGTACCCGGTCGGGTCAAATCTGCGCGGGTCTGCCTCTATGCATCGGCGAATCGACCCGCCGGTCTTTCCGGGGATTCAAACCCTAGCAGGCCGCCGTCAGCGCCACGACCGGCCGCAACCAGCCTGGGAATGATACCCGCGGCGGACAATCGCCGCAGGGCCGCGGGCGGCGCGGCTTGGTCCGTCGGATTCACAACTCCTACGAGAACTCTTGCCGGCGGTGCAAAGAGGACGGCATTTTTTTCTCGCCGAATTGATGAGCTGTCAGTTAACAGCCGAAGATTTTTGCGTTTGAGCCGGCGGGGAGCGGTGAACCGGCTGAGACTGATAACTTGTGAGGTAGACATGAGTTCAGCACAGTCCAATGCACCGAGCAAGCTCATCTCGCAACTGCTGATCGATGATGTCGATCTGCGCGACGTGGTCGAGGAGTTTGTCGCCGGCCTGGATGATCGCATCCAGGAAATCAGCAAGGCGTTTGAGAAACTCGACTGGGATCAGCTTGGCACGCTCGCACACCGACTGAAGGGCGCCGGCGGCTCCTATGGCTATCCCGATCTCAGCAAGCTCGCCACCGAGATGGAAAAGGCCTTCCGCAACCATCAGGGAGAGCAGTTCGCCGGTTGGGTCGAGCAATTGACGCGCCTCTCGCAAGCCGCCAAGGCCGGCCTGGCAGACGCCGCGCCGTCATCGTAGGCCGCGCAGGTGTCCGCTGAATCAGGGCCGCGCCGCCCGTCATGCCGTGCCGACGCCTGCGAATCCTATTGCCGCTCCAGCGCCACCCTGCCTAACTTCCTTCGCCGAGCAAATGTTGCGCCAGGCGTGCGGCCTCGACGCGCAATTCCGGCACGGCCGTGTTTTCCCAGAGCTGACCTTTGCGCAGCGGCCCGAGCAGCGAAAGCCGCGCACTGGCGCGCCCCGTCGCGCTGAGCAGCGCGCCCTCCGGCGTCGTATCAAGACCCAACCCGAGCGCATCGGGTCGAATCAGCCGGCTCTTATACAGCGCTTGAATCAGCGGCTCTGCGACGCGGGTCAAATCGGTATCGGGGCCGGTGCAGTTGATTACCCGATCGACGACCAGGGTTTGTTCCGCGCCGCCGCGTAAGCGGAGTTGAGCGGCGATGCCGGCCGGCGTCTCGTGATAGGCCGTCGCGCGCGCGGCGAGCACCGTGAGAGCGCCACGTGCAATCAGCTCAGCGACGCCCGCCGCGGCTTCGGGCGCGGCGCGGTGTCGATGCGTTTCCCAGAACGGCCGCACATGTCGCAGGAAGCGCCGCCGCTCGACCACCGGCAAACTCTGCCAAAGCGCCGGCGTGTCGGCCCGCAAGGCCGTTACGACCTCGCGCCAATTGACGCCGCGACGCTCGGCACTGCGCACTTCCCGGCGCAACGCCCGGACGAGGCCGCGCGCCGTGCGCGGCCAGCGATCCAGATCTGCCGGACGGGGGTAATGCGCCGGCGGACGAATCGAGACGCGGTGCGGCTGCGGCAGCAGTCCGCGCCGTGAGATTGCGGTGATAGCGCCCTGGTGCCCGCGCTCATGCAGCGCGAGGGCCACGTCAATCATGGTCAGCCCGGTGCCGAGGAGGAGCACGCGATCTTCCGGGCCGAGGTCGAGCGCTGCCGGCGACCACGGGTCGCGCATGTAATGAGGCGACTGATAGAACGCCGGCTCGTCCAGCGGCGGGTCGCTGGGCGGAAAGTTGCCGATTGCGAGCACGACGTGACTAGCGCGGCGCTCGGAGAGGTCATCGAGGATCAGCCGCACGCCGCTGTCAAGTTCTTCGAGGGCATAGACCGCGCGCGGCACGCGCTCGAGCGTGACGACGCCATGCGCGCGGGCCTGGGCTTGCGTGAGCGTGTCAGCGAGATAACGGCCATACCATTGGCGCGGCACGAACGAGCCGCCGCCGATCTTTGGATCGGTCTGACGCATCCAGCGGAGGAAGTGATCGGAGTCATCCGGCAGGGCGCTCATGCGACCGGCGGGCACGTTGAGGACGTGGCTCTCACAGCGTGTGCCATAGGCGAGACCGGCGGTGAAGTACGCGCTGCGCTCAAAGAGCAGGATTTCGCCGCGCTCGCGCCGGGCGGCCAGCCCGTTGAGCAGGTGGACCGCCGTCATGGTCCCGCAGAAGCCGGCGCCGATGATGCCGAATCGCCGCATGCGAGCATGTTACCGCGCAAATGCGCGCGGAATAGCCATCAGCCGACATTTGAGAGGCAAGGGAAACCCAATCGCGGAGCGACTCATTCTTCGCAGGATCCTTCGCGCGGCGGCAAGGCCATGGTCTTGCCGAAAAATGGACGCCGTCCCAATACGGTTCACCTGCCTGCTCCAATCGCTCCGCGCCGGCGCTTCGGCTAGCATGCCGCCCGTGGCATCGATCCTGTCGCAAATCCTGGCGGACACGGCTCGCGAAGTCGAGCGCCGCGCGGCACAGACCTCCATCGCGCAATTGCAAGCGCTGCCCGGATATGCGGAGCCGCGCCGCGATTTCCACGCGGCGCTCGCGCTGCGTGCGAGGCGCGTCAACCTGCTGGCCGAAGTGAAGCGCGCCAGTCCGTCGGCGGGGCTGATTCGCGCCGATTTTCAACCTGCTGAGATTGCCCGGGCCTACGCCGCCGGCGGCGCTGCAGCGCTCAGTGTATTGACGGATGAAAAGTACTTTGACGGCCGGCTGAGCTATCTCGCTGAGGTGCGCACGGCGGTGGCGCTCCCGCTCTTGCGGAAGGATTTCCTCCTCAGCGAGTGGCAACTGCACGAGAGTCGCGCCTACGGCGCCGATGCGATTTTGCTGATCGCCGAGGCCCATCCGACCGCCCGGCTGCTTGAGTTGGCGGCGGCCGCGCGGGCGCTGGGGCTATTCGTACTGCTCGAAGTGCACGACGACCGGCGGCTGGCTGAGATCAACGCGTCCTTCGCGCCGGCGCAGCGCGGCGGCATCTTGCTGGGGATCAACAATCGCGACCTCGCGCGACAGGTCACGGATCTCGGCCACTTCGAGCGACTCGCACCGCAGGCCGGCGGCTGGCCGCTGGTGGCCGAGAGCGGCATACGCACGCCGGCCGATGCAGTGCGAATGCAGGCCGCGGGCGCGAGCGCGATTCTCGTGGGCGAGTCGCTGATGCGTCAGGGGGACTTGGCCCAGGCGGTGCGAAACCTGCTGGGTGAATAGCTCCCCGCGTCCGGACCCGTTATACCTGAGGGCCAATTTGAAGCGAGGGTGGCATGGGCCTCAGGCCCGTGCGTCCAACAATCCACCGCAGCCAGATTCACGGCATGACGCCGGGTTTGCAATCCGCGTTACCCCCAATGTTAACATTTACGAAACACGCGTAGTTTGTCACGCTTGAATCTAGAAATGAACCGGAAGAACTCCTGCGTCATGGCTTGAAATGAGAGCCGTTGTTTGCTGTCACACACACGGGCCAGAGGCCCATGCTACCCTGGTTTCGAACCCGCAAATTCATCTGTGACGAAGCACTGGCCGCGGCGTTCACGTCTCGTGCCGGCTGAACCAGACGCCCACAACCGTGCGGATGAAGATCTGCACATCCAGCCCCAGGCTCCAATTCTTGATGTAATGCACGTCATGCTGAATGCGCTTTTTGAGCGAGGTCTGCCCGCGCAGGCCGCGCACCTGGGCAAAGCCGGTCATGCCCGCTTTCATCTTGTGTCGGAGCATGTAACGCGGAATTTCCTCTTTGAATTGCTCAATAAACTCGGGCCGCTCCGGGCGCGGGCCGACCAGCGACATCTCGCCGCGGAAGACGTTGAACAGATTGGGCAGTTCATCCAGGCTGGTCCGCCGGAGAAATCGCCCGATGGGCGTGCGGCGCGGATCGTCGATCGCGGCCCAGGTGGGCCCGGTGCCGGCCTCGGCGTCGGGCCGCATTGTGCGGAACTTGAACAGGTCGAACTCCACGCCGTCGAGTCCGACGCGCCGCTGCCGGTAGAGCACCGGCCCGGGGCTGTTCAGCTTGATGAGCGCGGCGATCAGCAGCATCGGCCCCGCCGCCACCAGCAAGCAAACCGCCCCGACGATCAGGTCAAAGGAGCGCTTCGCAATCGCGTTCCAGCCATAGAGCGGCGTCTGGCGCAGCGAAAGAATCGCGACGCCATCGAGCGTGGCGACGTTGGGGCGCATCGCATAGGCCGGCAGAATCTCAGGCACGAGCCGCACGTCGGCGAGCGAGGTCTCCAGCGCGTGCAGCACTTCGTTCTGAAGATGGGCGCGCTCGGTCGGCAGCGCGATGAAGACCGCGTCAATCGGGTTCTGCTCGAGAATTCTGCGCGCGTCGGACAGCGGCCCCAGCACAGGCAGCCCACGCACGACGCTGGGCTTGCCCGGCTCAAGATCATCCAGGAAATAAGCGCCTTCGAGGCCGACCCACGTATTGGCGCGCAGCGCATGCAGGAGCCGCTGCGCATTGCGGCCGCAGCCAACAATCGCCGCGCGGCGCTGATTGAAGCCTCGCCGGCGCAGCGCCTGCAACACCAGCCGCGCCAGCGCCCGGAACAGCACGAAACACACGGAGCCGACGACGGCGTAGGTGGCGATGAACAAGCGCGAGATTTTGTGCGATTGCGGGAGCAGATAGTCGATCATGACGATCGTGACGATCGCGACGATGAAAGCCTTGAAGATGTCGCGCGTCTCGCGGAAAAGCCCTTCATCCCGCCGCGGGCGGTAGAGCCGCAGGCGATAGAAGATCACCAGATGCGCCAACACCACCACCGGCAGCATCGGGAGAAACTTGTCGGACAGCTCCGGCACGCCGCGCGGCGACTCAAACAGCCGGAAGCGCAACCAGTAGCTGCCGAGCCATGCGACGGCGATGCCGATCGCGTCGCAGAGCACAAGCAAACCCAGGATGAACTGACTGTGTTCCCGAAGCATCGTTATCCGTGGCCAGGCCTGCGAGCGTATCTCGTCTCGATAGCTGGTCGTGCGGGCGGTCGGCATTCCGGCACGCCTGCGGTCGGGCGTGGGGTAGTTGCGCCGCACGCTCTCAAACTCAGACGCTCTCCTTGAGGCAACGCCGACATTGTAGGAAAGATCGGCAAGCCCTGCGCGGTCGCGGCCGGCGATCCCCGGCTCGCGCATTCAGCAAACCACATGCTGTTACAAGCGGTGCGCCGATTCAGCGGGGAGATCCTTCCCGTCGGTAAGGCCGCCGAATGCCGGCGCCACCCCTTCGAATCGATGACAAGGGCGAGAATTCGTTCGCCCCGCGCCCACGAAGTTGTCGCACGCTGCGATCTATCCAATAATCGCGGGACTATGTCTACCAAAACCAAGCCCGTCACTCCTGCCGCCGCGCCGGCGGCCAGCCCGCTCGAGACTCTTATCGCCGAATTCGCTCAGCGCGAGGCGGTCATTCGCCTCGGCGGCGGCCCGCGCGGCATCGAGCGTCAGCATCGCCACGGGCGCCTGACCGCGCGCGAACGGATCGAGCTGTTGTGTGATCGCGGGCCGGCGCCGACGTTCTTCGAACTCGGCCTGTGGGCGGCGGAGGGCTTATATCCCGACGTCGGCGGCGTGCCGGCGGCAGGCGTCGTTGTCGGGCTGGGGCGCGTCCTGGGGCGGCTGTGCGTCATTGTCGCCAACGACGCGACTGTCAAAGCCGGCGCGTTCTTCCCCATGACCTGTAAGAAAGTGCTGCGCGCCCAGCGGTTTTCGATGGAGAACAAGCTGCCGATTCTCTACCTGGTCGACTCCGCCGGCGTCTATCTGCCGATGCAGGATGAAATTTTTCCCGATGAAGACGACTTCGGACGCATCTTCCGCAACAACGCCGTCATGTCCGCCGACGGCATTCCCCAACTGGCCGCGATCATGGGCAACTGCGTCGCGGGCGGCGGCTATCTGCCGGTCATGTGCGACACTTTGCTGATGACCGAAGGCAGCGGCCTCTATCTCGCGGGGCCGGCCCTCGTCAAGGCCGCGATCGGACAGGAAGCAACCAGCGAAGAGCTGGGCGGCGCCCAAATGCACGCCAGCATCTCCGGCACGATCGACTATCGCGAACCCAATGATGAACTCTGCCTCGAGCGGCTGCGCCGACTGGTCGGCAAGCTCGGCGCGCGGCCCGCCTCGATCTTCGATCGCGCCGAAAGCAAGCCACCGAAACGCCCCGCCGCTGAGATCTTTTCGCCGGTGGCGGCGGGCATGCCCAAGGTCGGCCCGTCGGCGGGCAACTTCGCCGCGGCGCAATATGACGTGCGCGACCTCCTGCAACACCTGATCGACGCCGACAGTTTTGATGAATACAAGGCCGAGTATGGCCAGTCACTGGTGTGCGGCTTTGCGCGGCTCGACGGCTGGGCGGTCGGCATTGTCGCGAATCAGAAAAAACAGGTGAAGCCGGCCAAAGGCTCGACCCAGTTTGGCAGCGTCATTTATGTCGACTCGGCCGACAAGACCGCGCGCTTCATCCTCGATTGCAACCAGATGAAAGTGCCGCTGATTTTCCTGCAGGATGTCAACGGCTTCATGGTCGGGCGCGACAGCGAGCAGGACGGCATCATCCGCAGCGGGGCCAAGCTCGTGAATGCCGTCAGCAACTGCGTCGTGCCGAAAATCACGCTGATCACCGGCGGCAGCTATGGCGCAGGCAACTACGCCCTCTGCGGCAAGGCGTACGATCCGCGCTTCATCTTCGCCTGGCCGACGGCGAAGTACGCGGTCATGTCCGCCGGCAGCGCCGCCAAGACGCTGCTGCACATCGAGGTCGAGTCGCTCAAGCGCAAAGGCCACGAGCCGGACGCGGTCGAGATGAAGCAACTCGAAGCCGAAATCACCAAGCACTATGAGACGAGCATGGACATCCGCTTCGCCGCCGCCCGCGGGTGGGTCGATGCGATCATCACGCCGGCCGATTCGCGGCGGATCTTGAGCCTGGCGCTCGAAGCCGTGGCGAATTGCGGGGAATTGCGTGAGTTCAAGACCGGGGTCTTGCAGGTATGAGGCGGAAAGTCGAGCGGACGCGAATTCTGTTTCACGACTATGCTCGCCAAAGAGCTGTATCAAGCGGGCTTCAATTGCTGTGATGCCATTGCGAATTGACGGATGCACGGGCCGGTGGCCCATGCTCCCCCGGCTTTCGATCCGACCATATTGAGAGTGACGCCCAGTCAAGCCCGATAGAACCAATGCCAAGCTCGAACGACTCGGCTTCCATGCGTGCTGAGGCGTGAGGCGACCAACGCCGTTTAACCGCAGGTCAGCCATTCCCTTCCCGCTCAAAAATCCGCTATCGTGTTTGTATGCGCAGTATTCTCCGTCGGCGGACTGCGGTGACGCGGGGCCGTCGGGGAGAAACCGAATCCGCCGCCGACGGTGCATGACCTGTGCCGCGCGGGCGGCGCTTCCTGCCGCCGGTTGTATGAGGTTGCCAAGCCATGATCCAAATCTGCGGGCTGAACGTCGAGCCGATCATCGGCATGGAGATCCACGTCCAGCTTGCGACGCGCACCAAGATGTTCTGCGGCTGTGTGTTGGAGTTCGGGGCCGAGCCGAATTCGCGCACCTGTCCGGTCTGTCTGGGCCTGCCGGGGTCGCTGCCGGTCATCAATCGCACCGCGGTCGAGTTGTCGATCCGCACGGCTTTGGCGTTGCAATGCCGCATCGCCGCCGCGACGAAGTGGGACCGCAAGAGCTACTTCTATCCCGATCTGCCCAAGAACTATCAGATTTCGCAGTATGACCAGCCGCTGGCGGAGCATGGCTTCCTCGAAATCCCGCATAACAGCAGCATCTCAAAAATCCGCATCCGACGCGCGCACCTCGAAGAGGACGCCGGCAAGAATGTCCATGACTTTCCGGGCTTCTCGGCGATTGATCTGAACCGCGCCGGCACTCCCTTGCTGGAGATCGTGACCGAGCCGGACCTGCGTTCCGCCGAGGAAGCGCGCGAGTTCTCGATCCAGTTGCACCGGCTGGTCGGCTATCTCGGCGTATCCGAGGCGAACATGCAAAAGGGGCAGATGCGCTTTGAGCCGAACATCAACGTCAAGATTCACAAAAACGGGGAGGAATTCCGCACGCCGATCGTCGAGGTCAAGAATCTGAACTCCTTCCGCAGCGTGCAGCTCGCGATCGAGTTCGAGATTCAGCGGCAGGTCGAGCAGTGGCTGGCCGACGGGCGCGTCGCGCGCGCCGGCAACAAGAGCAACCGCGGCTGGGACGACGGGCGTGAGATCACCCTGCCGCAGCGCGAAAAAGAAGAGGCCAACGACTATCGCTATTTTCCCGATCCTGACCTGACGCCGGTCATCCCCAATCAGGATTTCATCGCGGCGATCGTCGAGGACATGCCCGAGTTGCCCGCCTGCCGCACCGAGCGGTTTGTGTGCGAGTTCAAGCTGCCGCCCAAAGATGCGCCGGCGCTCGTTGATGATCGCGTCACCGCCGACCTGCTCGACGCGGCGGCGGAGGCCAACGGCGACAAAGTCACGCTCGGAAAGCACTTTCTCAGCTTCTGGGCGCGCCACGCCAACGAGCGCGGCGTCTCGATCGGCCGGCTCGGCGCGACCCCCGAGGAAATGGCGGAACTCTCGCGGCTGGTCTGCGACGGCCAGGTCAACGCGACGGCCGCGGCCCAGATTGTCGATGAATTGATGCGGCAGATGGACGGTTCCACGCCGCGCGAGCGGCCCGCGGACATTGCCCAGCGGATCGGCCTGATGCAAAGCCGCGACGAGGGGCAAATCCAGGCCTGGGTCGAGGAAGCCCTCGCCGCCAATGCCAAGGCCGTGCAGGATGCGCTCGCCAACCCCAAGAAAATCCAGGCGGCCCGCGGCTTTCTCACCGGGCAGGTGATGAAAATCTCCGGCGGCAAAGCCGACCCCAAGATCGTCGGGCAACTGATCGAAAAGAAACTGGCTGAATCGTTGCCGGCCGCGACGTAGGCGACGCACGTCGCACACATTTCTTTATCCAGCCGATCAAGCGGGTAGCCGATCAGCAGAACCCGTCGCCGGCGCCGGCACGCCGAGCGCGAAGCGTCAGCCAAGCTGCTTGGCGATCTGCGCGGTGAATTGAAACGCATCGAGCAGCGAATTCTCGACGGCGGGCAAGGCCCAGTTATCCTGATTCACAAAGAAGATCTTGCCCTCAAATGGCGCGCGGATGCGTTCGCACACGCCGCTCTCGATCAAGCCCGGCGCCGCGACCGGCATCGCATGCCCCCAGCGCGACATGCGCACCTGCACGATGGATTTCGGCGAAAGCTCGAGCAGGCCGCAGATGCGCGGAAGCTGCCCGGCGAGATTCTCGGCAAACATCCGCCAATTCTCATCGCTGAGGATGCGAAATCGGGCGAAGTGATAGGGCAACGGCCAATAGAGCGTCAGCACCGTGGTCGGCCCGCCCGGACGAGCGAAATCGCCCGCGACCACATCCACAACCGGGTCGCTCAGTGAGAACTCATCGCCCGACATCGGAAAGCGCCCGTCGCCCAGCAGGAACGCGTCGTAGAAATCCCGCTTGAGCGGCTCATCGATCAACACATTCGCCACGAGATAGGCCATCGTGCGGATGCTGTCCATCGCATTACGACGAGCGGGGTCGAGCTTCTCAAGGTCGGGCAGCATCTGCTTGGCGATTTGCTTGGCGTTGGCCATCACCACCTGGCGCGCCAGCAGTGATCGCAGTTTTCCGCCGGCGTCACGATAGGCCACCTGCACACGGTCGCCCTTCGTCAGCCGCACATCGACGACCGTGCAGCCGGCGCGCAGGTGCACGGGGTCGCATTCGCCCTCGGCTTCGAGCCGCTTCAGCCGCGCCCAAAGCCGCTCACAGAAATAGGCATTTCCGCCGGGCAACACCCAGCGGCCGTACTCCTCGGCCGCGAGGAAATTCCACCCGCTCGCCGCCGACAATTCTTCCCAGCTCACGCCGAAGGATGAATAGCAATACGCCTGCACCGCCGCGGCCAACAACGGCGGCGCGGCCATGCCCATGCGGGTCTCAAGGTCGTTTCGCAGCGTCAGCGCGTCCAAGTCGCGGACGGCCTGGGCGGCTTTTGCGTCCTTCGACAGCGGAATATCGGGGTAGGCCTCCTCCGCGTAATAGCGCACGATCTCCGCGTAACGGCGGAATGCTTCCGCGTCTTCCGGACGCAGGCCCTTCCAGAAGCCCTTGGTCAACTCGCCTTTCAATTCGACGCTCATTTCCGCGTCGTCGATGCGAACAACCTGATCGAGACCCAGCTCGCGATAGAACAGATCGAGTTCATCGCCTTTGTCGGGCACGATGAAGTAGGCGCTGCCGAGCGAAAACGGGATGCGATTCCACGATTCGCCCATCGAGTTGCCGCCAAAGCGCGGACGCAGCTCGAACAGCACCGGGCGATGTGCACGTAGCAGATAGGCGGAGGCAAGACCCGAAAGTCCGCCGCCGACGATGGCCACGTCAACCTCCTCCGTCGGAGCGGGCAACGCGCCGCAATTTTCGCAACTGTGAAACGGATACGTTTCGCGGAAATCGTCACCGGTCCACCACGGCGCAAACGGCACGCCGCGCACATCGACCGAGGTCAGCGTCCGCGGCAGCGGCAGAATCGGCCGCGTCTGCCGAAATGGGTGAGCGCCAGTTTTCCGTTCACACGGCGCCGGCGGCGCCAGGCCCAGACCGCGCCGCGGCCAGAGCGTCAACCCTAATGCTCCCAGTCCGCCGTAGAGAACCTGCCTGCGCGTGAACATGGACATGCTCCTTCAAACATGCGGCAGTAATCAACATAGCGATGGCGACAACACGTGACAATAAAATTCCCGGCCGCGGGTGAAAAAGACCGACTGTGGGGTGAGGGTGGGAAGGTGGGAAGGAAAAAAAGCCGTGACGGCGCGCCCATGAAATGGGCGTCGCCGACCGAGGCGTCATGCGCGCTACGCCTATCATGCTCACATGTTCGGCCCCATCCCGAAGACCGCCCCACCAGCCAATCTGCCCGCCCGGTTGCGACCGGCCGATGCCCGCCGCAATCGGCGAACCGCCGCGGCGCTTCGGCATCTGCAACACAGTTGTCCGCGCATGGCCGCGCTCATCGCGCGGCTCGGGCCATTCCGGCCGGTGATCACGCCCGATCCACTCCGTGTGCTCGTCGGCTCGATCCTTCAGCAACAGGTTTCCGTCGCGTCTGCCTCCAAGGTCTTCGCGCGGCTGCGGCGCGCTTGTCCGGGGCGGCGCATCGCGGCGCGCGGGCTGCTTTCGCTCTCGCCCGCGAAGCTGCGCGAACTCGGTCTGTCGCGGCAAAAGGCCGAATACATGCACGTTGTCGCAACAGCCTTCGCCCGCCGCGAACTGACCCCCACTCGGCTGCGCCGCATGACCGATGCCGAGGTGCTCGCCGCGACCACGCGACTGAAGGGCATCGGCCGCTGGACAGCGGAGATGCTGCTGATTTTCTGCCTCGAGCGCGAAGACATCTGGCCGGTGGACGATCTCGTGCTGCGAAAAGGGCTGCAACGGTTCTTCGACATGCCGGCCGTGCCGACCGCCCGCGAATGTGAGCCGCTTGGCGACGACTGGCGGCCCTATCGCACCTATGCCACATGGTATCTGTGGCGCAGTCTGGAGGGTGCGCTCATGCCCGGCGTGCCGATCTGACGCCGTCGCCGGCCGTACACTCTAGAAATTCCTGAATTGCTGCGTATTCGGCCGGCGGGCAGATTTCGGCCAGCGGCGCCATGACGAAAGCGCGACCCGCCATCCGCGGGTGAGGCACGATCAGGTCCGCCGTCGAGAGCCGCTCATCGTGATAGAGCAGCAAGTCGAGATCGAGCGTGCGCGGCCCGTTGCACACGTCACGCGTGCGGCCGTGCTTCGCTTCGACCGCCTGGAGCCGGGCCAGCAGCGCCGGCGGCGACAACCGCGTCTCGAGCGCGGCGACCGCGTTGAGATAGCGGGGCTGCCCGGCCGGGCCGCCGACCGGCTCGCTCTCGATGAACGCTGAAACCCGTCGGATCGCGATGTCGCCGGTTGCGGATAGATCGCGCAGCGCCGCGGCGATAGTCGCATGCCGATCGCCCAGGTTGGCGCCCAGTGCGATGTAGATGCCGATCGCGCTCATATTCGACGGAAGACTAGACGCGTGCGTTGCGCCGCCGGGCGCGGCGGCGGCCCCCAACGCGCATGCCGGCCGGCGAGGATCGAGCGCCCGCGGCGGCGACTACAGTTCGCTCTGATCGAGCACGCGGAATTTCTTGGAGGCCAGCACGGCGCCGGCGCTCGCGACGTTGTCGACCTGAATCGCCACACATGGCCGGCCTTCGTCATTCGACGGCCAGACCGCGTAGACATAATTGATGTTGATCTCCCCGGCGATCAACGCCGCACAGACCGTCATCAACCCGCGCCGCCCGGGCGGCACCTCGACCACCAGCATCTCGCTCTCGCTGACCGCATAGCCGGCGTCGCGCAGCACGCTGCGAGCCAGGTCGGGATCATTCACCAACAGGCGCAGAATGGCGCAATCGACCGTGCCCTCGACAGAAAGCCCGAGAATCACGATCGGCTCATTCTCCAGCAGGCGTGTGATGCGCAGGAGCTGCCCCAGGCGATTCTCGAGAAAGACCGAGAGCTGCCGACAACAGGGAAACTCACTGCCTTCCGCGGTTTCGAGCGGTTCGAGGTTCATAGGTGGCAACAATTCGCGGGACGAATTCAATCTCACAGAGCCGCTCCCGATAAGGTAATCGCCAATCCAGTCGGCGTACAGCGCAGGCCCAGAGCCGGATGAGCAGAGCCGCGACCGTCAGAAAGCGGTCTTCGTTTTCGACAGAGCCGCGACCGTCAGGAAGCGGCGCCGCGATCCATGCCGGATCAAGCCTCGCCGGTCTCACGTCGAATCGGGTCGCTTTATCGCTCCCGACAAGACCCGCGGAAGTAGTCGATCAACAAACAGTCCCGCGCCGCCGGTCGGACGGCGCGGGACCTCATGGGGGGACACGACAGCTTCCAGGGATAAGCATGAAATATGTTTGAACCGATGCGCAAAAATCACGCGCCGGTGCTGCACGTTGGTCCCATTACCATAAGCCCCCATGAGTGCGGCGCTGCCGGACACGCGACCGATCGAAACGTGCTTTCAGCGACGCGGGTGGACGCCCTTTCCCTTCCAACTCGAAACATGGCGCGCCTACCTGGCCGGCGAGAGCGGCCTGGTGCACGCACCGACCGGCTACGGCAAGTCCTACGCCGTCTGGGGCGGGCCGCTCGTGGAGTGGCTGCACGAGCATGCCCACGCGGCGCCCGCGATGTCGGCAGGGCCCGCGCCGTCTCCGCGCGGCCCGTCCCGCGCGGCCGGACGGGCTCGTTTGCAGCGCGCCGCCGCTCCCGACCTGCGCGTACTCTGGATCACGCCGCTGCGAGCGCTGGCCAATGACACGACCACGTCGCTCGCGGCGCTGGTTGCCGAGATGAACCTGCCGTGGACCGTGGAGACGCGCACCGGCGACACGGCCCAGAGCGTCAAAGCGCGGCAGAAAGAGAAGCTGCCTACGTGCCTGGTGACGACGCCCGAAAGCCTCTCACTGCTGCTTTCTCATGCGGATGCGCGCGAGAGGCTTGCGGAGCTTCGTTGCGTCGTGGTGGATGAGTGGCACGAGCTGCTTTCCAGTAAGCGCGGCGTGCAGACCGAGCTGGGACTTGCGCGGCTGCGCACGTGGCTGCCGGCTTTGCGAACATGGGGCCTCTCGGCGACGCTCGGCAATCTGGACGAAGCCCGCGCCGTGCTGATGGGGGGCAGCCCCGCCGGACGCCTGATTCGCGGTGAATTTCCCAAACGCATCGAGGTTGAAACGCTCCTGCCGCCGACGCTGGAGCGCTTCCCCTGGGCCGGGCACATCGGCGTGCGGCTGATTGATCAGGTCGTCGAGAAAATCGCCGCCGCCCGCTCGACGCTGCTCTTCACCAACACGCGCTCACAGGCCGAAATCTGGTTTCAGGTGCTGGTGCAGGCCCGCCCCGACTGGGTCGGCGAGATCGCGCTCCATCACGGCTCGATCGATCGCGAGCTGCGCGGCGAGATCGAGACGCGCCTGCGAGAGGGCCGGATGCGCTGCGTCGTGTGCACCAGCAGCCTCGACCTGGGCGTTGACTTTTCGCCGGTCGATCAGGTGCTGCAGGTCGGCAGCCCCAAGGGCATCGCCCGGCTGATTCAGCGGGCCGGGCGCAGCGGCCACGCCCCGGGCGCACTCAGCCGCGTTGTTTGCATCCCGACGCATGCGCTGGAACTGGTCGAGTTCGCCGCGGCACGTGACGCGATCGCCGCCCGGCGGCTCGAGAGCCGCGAACCGTTGCAGCAGCCGCTCGACGTGCTGGCGCAGCACGTTGTGACCGTCGCGCTCGGCGGCGGATTCCGCGAGGAGGAATTGCTCGTGGAGGTGCGGCGCACGCACGCCTACCGGCTGCTGAGCGACGAACAGTGGCGCTGGGTGATGGATTTCTGCACGCGCGGCGGGCCGGCGCTGCGCGCATATCCGCAATATGCCCGGATCATCGAACAAGACGGGCGCTTTGTCATCGCCTCGTCGATGATCGCCCGCCACCATCGCATGTCGATCGGCACGATCACCAGCGACAGCAGCATGCGCGTCGCCTATGTGACCGGCGGCTCGCTCGGCCACATCGAAGAGTCGTTCGTCGCGCGGCTGCGCGAAGGCGATGTCTTTGTTTTTGCGGGGCGGCAGCTGGAATTCATTCGCGCGCGGCAGATGACCGCCTATGTCCGGCCGGCGCGCCAGCCGCGCGGCACGATCCCGCGCTGGGGCGGCTCGCGCATGCCGCTATCGACGCAGCTCGCCGACGTGATTCGGAGCAAGCTCGACGCCGCCCGGCAGGGCGAGCTGAGCGGGCCGGAAATGCAGCCGCTCGCGCCGCTGTTTGAACTGCAGGCGCGTTGGTCGCGCATCCCGCAGGCCGACGAGTTGTTGATCGAGCGCACGCAGACGCGCGACGGGCATCACTGGTTTGTTTTCGCGCTCGAGGGGCGGCTCGTGCATGAGGGGCTGTCGGCGTTGATCGGCTATCGCCTGACGCTGGCTCGTCCGCGCTCGATCACGATGAGTTCCAACGATTACGGCTTTGAACTGCTCGGCGCCGATCCGATCGATCTGGACGAGGCCGGCTGGCGCGACCTCCTCTCGACGCGGAACCTGATTTCCGATTTGTTCGCGGCGCTGAACGGGACGGAGCTGGCCCGCCGGCAATTCCGCGAGATCGCGCGCGTCGCCGGGCTGGTCTTTCCCGGCTTTCCCGGTCAGGACAAATCGGCCCGACAATTGCAGGCATCGAGCGCGCTCTTCTACGACGTCTTCACGCAGTTCGATCCCGAAAACATGCTGCTCGATCAGGCCCGGCGCGAAGTGCTCGAGCACGAGCTGGAAATTCGCCGCCTGCAAGGCGCGCTGGAGCGCATCGCCCGGCTGCGCCTGACGCTGCAGACGACTGAGCGGCTCTCCCCGCTGGCTTTTCCGCTCTGGGCCGAAAGTCTGCGGCCGCAGCACGTCAGCTCCGAGAAATGGTCGGCGCGGGTGCAGAAGATGGTTGTGAAGCTGGAGGCCGACGCCGACACGCGCC
>CAYQLG010000013.1:0-54388 GCA_964418235.1 uncultured Planctomycetales bacterium | reverse complement strand
GCCGTGGCTCGGCGGGCAAGGCATAGCCGATGAACCACGCGTGCGTGGGGAAGCGCTCACCTTCGAGCATTTCGGGAAATCGCTCCTCGATCTGCTGTGTGCGAATGACGGGTTCGACGGTGTCGTGCGACTCCACCGGCTGCCCTGCATCGGGTGCGTCGGTCCATTCATCGAATTCGCCGGCGCCGACGGGGCGCGTGGCGGCGGCGCCGGCCCGCTCCACCGTCAGTCGTTCGCGCCGGCGCTGTCGTGCCCACGCGAGCGCATCTTCGCGCGACGGCGCCACGACCGTTTCACTCTTTCCGTCAGGCCAATCGAGCGTGTATCGATAACTCACGACACGCGGCGACGCCTGGGCCGAGCCGGTCTTGCCGCTCAACGTCCACCCCGGCGTATCGAGGCGGGCCTTGTCGGCCGTGCCGCCGCTCTCATTCACGACGCGCCACATGCCTGCGCGCAGCACGCGTAGCGGCCCCTCGGGCAAGGGCCTCGGCGTCTGTTTTTCCTCGCCCAGTGCGCGCCCGGTCGCGTCATACGCCAGACACACCGGCTGCCAATATCCCGTCGCGATGGTCGCGGCGACGTTCGCCGCCTGCAGCGGGGTAATCGTGACCTCGCCCTGTCCGATGGCATAGTTCCAGGCGTCGGCCGGCTGGCGCTCACGCCGGGCGACGCGCCGCAACCAGTCATCACTGGGCACGATGCCGGCGGCCTCCTCGATCAAGCGCGTGCCCTGTGAGCGCCCCAGGCCGAAGCGCTCAAACCAATCGCACAAGCGCCCGGCGCCGAGCCGATCGCCGGTGTGGAAGAAGTAGATGTTGCACGAATGCTTGATCGCATCTTCGCCCGACAGGCCGCTGCCATGCGTTGCCCCGGGCGACTGGTTGTAAATCCAGCAGCGAAATGCGCTGGTGTTGTCCGGCAGATAATGCCCAGTGCAATCGAAATGCGTGCCCGGAGTGATCACGCCCTCCGCCAGCCCCGCCACCAGCGTGATCGCCTTGCAGGTCGAGCCGGGCGGATATTGCCCGGCCAGCGCCCGCGCCAGCAACGGCAGCCGCCGCGTGTCGCGCCGCAGCGTGTCGTAGTCGCGATTGAACGATACCAGCGAATAGGCGGGATAGCTCGCGAGGGCAAGCACCTCGCGCGTGCGCAGGTCGAGCACGACCGCCGCCGCTCCCGCTGGGTGCACACAGTCGGCGACGACTTCCTCCAGAATCGCCAGTGTGCGCTCTTGCACGTCGGCATCGATCGTGAGATAGACATCGTGTCCCGGGCGCGGATCGACGCGCTCCAGCTCACGACGGTTGAGATCTTCGACCACGCGGCCGCTCGTGCCGCGCAGGCTGGCCTCGGCCATGCGCTCGATACCGGAGACGCCGACGCGGTCTGTGCGCGAGAGCCGGCGCAGCTCATCGCCGGCGAAGACATCTTCCTCCATTTGCGCCGCGCTGGGCGCGCCGAGCCGCCCAAGCACGTGCGCCAAAGCGTCGGCGCTGCGCACCTGGCGGCGCGAGCTGGGCACGACCCGTACCCACGGAAACCGCTCAAGTTCCAGCCGGGCGCGGACGGCGGTGGCGTTATCAATTCGATGGACAACCGGCAGGAGCTGATTTTCCTCGGGAATGCCGACCACGTCGGGATTGCGCCGCTGCACGGCCTCGCGAATGCGCTCGACGCGGCGGCCGAGCAGCTCGGCGCGGGCGATGATCTCGTCCACGTCGCGCCCGGTCAGCGCCGCCAGCTCGCTCCACGTCTCACGCAATTGCGCGCGCAGCCGCACAACCACTTCGCTCACCGGCATGTCGTGGGGAAAATCGCCGCGCCGCCGCATTTCTCGCGCTAGGGCCGTGAAATAATCGCTCCGCCCGCGCAGGGCCGCGTAGTGCACACAGATGTCGGCGGAAGGCTCGTCGGCCACCAGCACGCGGCCGTTACGATCGAGAATGGCGCCGCGTGGCGCGGCGACATAGCGGACCGGCTGCGTCAGCAGCCGCGCCGCGAGCGCCTGAAACTCACCCGCCGCGACGACCTGCAACTCGACCAGCCGCGCGACGATGATCAGCCCGAGCGCCGCGAACAAAACCGCCAGCCAGCGAAGACGAAGCGTAAACATCTAGCGTGCGATTATCCGCCATTCGACGGCAATTGAAAACGCAGCGGCTCACACGATGAGGCCGAAGCCTCAAGGTTCGATTCCCGGATCAAACAGCCGGGCGTGCTCGCGGAGGCAGAATCGATCGGTCATGCCGGCGATGTAATCGGCGGCGACGCGCGGCGTGCCCTGCTCATCGAGCCGGGCGCGAAACCGCGGCGGCAAGAGGTCCGGCTCAGCAATATAGGCGTCGAACACCGCGGTCAGCATGCGGATCGCCTTCGCGTCCATGCGCACGACACGGTGATGCCGATAGGCATGGCGCAGCAGGAATTGCTCCCACGCGGCGAACGACCGCTCCATTTCCGGTGATAGCGACACCGCGACCGGGCCGGCGCTTTGTGCCTGCGCCGCGACATCCGCCAGCAGCGCTTGCTGAATCCGATCGATCGCAGGACGCAGCCGCCCGCGCCACCCGGCCCGCGCCGAAGGCGGCGGCCCGTGATAATGCGCATGCCATAGCTCCAGCGTTTCCAACTCGCTCGGATCAAACAGCTCCGCGAAGATCGCGTCCTGCATGTCATGCAGCCCATAGGCCAGCCGATCGGCCAGCGCGGCGATCTGCCCCTCCAACGGCGGCGGGCGACCGTCCTGCAAGGGGTGGGCGCCGGGCGCATCGAAACCGGTCGTGTGTTTCGCCAGGCATTCGCGCACGACCCGCGTCAGATTCAGCCCGCGAAATTCAGGATAGGGATGCTCCAGATACTCCACCACGCGCAGCGCATGGGCGTTGTGCTCAAAGCCCCCCTGCTTGGCAAGACATTGATTCAGCGCGCGCTCGCCGGCATGGCCGAATGGCGGATGGCCGACGTCGTGTGCGAGCGCCGCCACCTCGGCCAGCTCCGCATTGGCCCCCAGCGCTCGCGCGAGCATCCGCGCGAGCTGCGCCACTTCGAGCGTGTGCGTCAGCCGCGTGCGAAAGTGATCCTGATCTTGCGAGAGAAACGCCTGCGTCTTGTATTGCAGCCGCCGAAACGCGGACGAATGCACGACCCGCTGCCGGTCCAGCTCCAGCGGGCCGGCCGCCGCCGCGGCCAGCGGATCGGGATAATCGCGGCGCAGGTCCATCAGCGCGCCTCCTGGCTGTGCGTTGGCCGGTCAACGGCCACGCACGGGGCGGCCGGCGTCTCCTGTGGCCGAGCGCCAGCGGTTGCACCGCCTACTTGGATTGTTTCGATCGACGCGAGCAATGCGCGCGTCGCCGCTTCGGGGTCTTCCGCCGTCAGGATCGCCGAACAGACGCACAGCAACGTCGCGCCGGCGGCGTGAACAGGCGCGGCGTTACGTGCATTGATCCCACCGATCGCAACCAGCGGCAACGGGCAATCCGGCGCAACTGCAGCCAGCAGCTCCACGCCGGCGATGTGCTCCTGCGGCTTGGTCGTGGTCGGATACATCGGCCCGAGCGCGAGGTAGTCGGGGCGCTCGTCGATCGCCGTCGCCAGTTGCGCCGCGGTGTGCGTGCTCTTGCCGATCCACTGCGCGCCCGAGAGGATGCGCCGGGCATCCGCGACGCTGAGGTCATCCTGTCCGAGATGGACGCCGTCGGCATCGGCGAGTCGGGCGATGTCCGGGCGGTCGTTGATGAAGAGCCAGGCGTCGTAGCGCCGCGTGAGGTCGCGGAGTTGCCGCGCCCGGCGCAGCCACTCGGCATCGCTCAGCCCCTTCTCGCGTAATTGCAGACAGCGCGCCCCGCCGCGCAAAGCCGCTTCCGCCGTCCTGAGCCAGTCGCCGCGGCACAGCTCCGCCGAGATCAGCACATAGAGCCGGGCCGCGCGAAACGCCGGCAGTCGCGTGGCTCGCAGCCGCAGCCGCGGCTCAATTTCATACGCGCGATAGCGCAGCGCCTCCGCCTGGCGGGCGAGGGCCGCGTCGCGCGGCTTGGTGAATTCCTCAAGGCTGCGCAGCGCTTCGCGCAGCCGGCCGAACGCCGCCGCCGCCACGTCGCCCGGCTGGGCGCGGTCATACTCGGTTGAGGTCTTGAGGTCGCGCCCCACGTCGTGGCGGGCATCGCGGGCCGCGAGCAGAGCGGCGTCGCCCAGACCTGTGCGCAGCGCGCGCAACGCATGGCGCATCTGCTTCAAATCACCCGCAGCGGCGCGGTCGTCATGCGCAAAGCGCGCCTCATCCTCCAGCACGCGCAGGGCTTCCTGCGCGCGGTTGAGATTGGCGTCGAGTATGCGTAAATCTACCGCCGACATCAGCTCATCCACGTCCGGCGCCCGCGGTCGCGTCGGCCAAGGCTGCGCCGCCCCATGCGACAACAGCCGTGCCTCGCCGGTCTCCGGCTTCCGCGGCCGACAAAAACGCATGGAACAGCCTGACCGCCGAATCGCCGTACCGGCGGCTCGCGCCATGGCTTGCTTGGCCGCGCGTCAGATGAGCATGATATCGTCGTCCAGTGCGGCGACGCTGCGCTGCACGAGATCGATGTCCACGGCGCAGAAATACTCCACCAGACCGGCGGCGCCAACGCTGACCGCGCACAGATTCAGCGCGATCGCGACACCCACGAGCAGCGGAGCGACACCAGCTCGGCGGAGCGCAGCCGCCTCGCAAATCAAAATGAACAAGTAGATTCCGGCGAATTTCAAGCTGACGAGGCCGGGAATCCCGAAGGCGCTAAGGACTAATGCGGCCAGAGCGTTCAGCTCGCTCCCGCCCAGGTAGAGCGCCAGGCTCGTGATCACCACGTCCAGCGTGCCCGCCAAGAGCAGCAGTCCGTACATCACGGGAAAGCGCACCGACCGCCCGCCGCGCAGATATTCCACGGCAATTACCCGCAACTGCGCGGCAGTCCCGCCGACGGCGGCGCGCTTCGACGTGATGATTCCGCCAGTATTCGAATAACGAGAAGCGCCCACCGCTCGCAAGCCGCCGCGGACCTCAAACGGCCGCGGCTCGTAAACGCCAACCCAAGACTCGGCCCGCATGCCGCGCTCCCACAGGCCCCCTGACCCCACTGGTATTGTCGCGGCGCATACGAATATTTCAGCATGAATAAAAAAAGAACAGCGCCCGCCAGCGCGGCCCCCCTCGGACAGCATCATCACAGCCTGCCGCGGCCCGCACCGATCGTGCCGATGTCGCCGTGGGCTGTTTTTCTTCAGCGAATTCGCAGGCCCGACATCGTGTCGATTCAAGCGATAACGGTCTATCCGTTGGTCACCACCGGCCGGTGATTCTGGCGCGCCGCCGCTTTTTCGTAGCGGGCGCGGAAGTCTTCCGGCGACATGTGGGCCGCCGCCGCCAGCCGGCCGAGCATCGGCGCTTCAAGGTCCGACGATTCGAGCCGGATCATGTAGGCGCGCCCGACCGCGTACTCATCGGATGTCACATCCACCAGGCGCGTCCGAATGCGATTCGTATGCGGGTCGATCAACTCTTTCAGCTCGATCGGATGGAGATTTCCGTTCACGAGCGTCACGAGCACGCCGCCCGTGTGCCCATCGAGGAACATGCGAATACTGTGGTAACCCAGCCCGCGGCAGTAGGCCATGTCGTGCGGCGTGGGATCGGCGGAGCGCAGCTCATAGCCGATCGTGTGCGTGACGACGGAGAGCGACTCGCCCCGCGCCTTGAAGCGGCCGGAAAGCTCGCGCTTCAACAGATCATCCAGCGGAACCTCCGACAGCCGCGGATGGCCGGCGGCGTCCACGGGAACCTCGCGGCCCAGCAATCGCTCAAGCTCCTTGCGATCGCCCAGGCGATACGCAAGCCCCTCGGCGATGAGCGCGACGCCGTCGGGCCGGCCGAGCACGCGGCGCTTCAAAATCGCGCCTTCCAGCACATCCACAATGCTCTGGAATGTGGTGCGCTCCTCGAATTCCTCGGGTATCAACGTCACGGTGGCGCCGGCGGCCTGGCCAATGGCCATCGCCAGCCAGCCCGCCGACCGGCCCATGCACGTCACGAGATACCAGCGGCCGGTCGTTTGCGAATCGCGCATGAGGTTCTTGACCAGCTCGGTGCCGAGCAGCCGCGCGGTCGAAAAACCGAAGGTCGACTGGTTCTGCGGCAGGGGCAGATCGTTGTCGATCGTCTTGGGAACGTGCACGACGCGCAGGGCCGTGCCGGCGGCGTCGCACAGAAAGCGAGCGCTGAGGGCGGTGTCATCGCCGCCGATCGTCAGCAGACAATTGATGCCCAGCTCGCGCAGCCGGCCAAGCACGACGCCGACCTTATTCGGATCAGGGCGCACCAACGGCGAATCGGCGAGGGCTTTGGCGTCGAGCAGGTTGGTCCGCGACGTGCGCAGGATCGAGCCGCCGTCAAAGTGAATCCGCGCGACGCGATTGATGTCAAGCCGCGTTGTATGGGCCGGCGGATCGAATTGATCGGAGCACAGCCAACGAAAGCCGTCAAAAAACCCGATCACCTCAAAGCCGCGATTGATCGCCTCGATCGTCGCGGCCCCGATCACCGCGTTGATGCCCGGGGCCGGACCGCCGCCGACCACAATGCCCAGTCTCTTAGCCGTCATATCCATCGCCTTCCATGCGTTTGTCTGCTGGTGGATGCACACGCCGCCGTCACGGCGTCGAATTTCATATTGTAGCCTGACGTGCCGCCGCCTGCCGAGTGGCCCTGCCAGGCCCTTGGGCTGATGGGCTGACCGGTTGCCGGAAGGATGGCGTCCCGGCCAGCGCGTGCAATCCGATCGATTGGTCGGCGACCGCCGCCTATGGCTGGCGCGGCGTGCGGCGGCGCTCTTCCAGACGCGCGACGTAGTCGTCGTAACGCTCCGCCTCGCGCTGCATGGCCTCCGCGAAGCGCTGCTCACGACCGGCGGGCACGCGAAAGACCGTGGCGTCATACCGCCGCAAGCCGCCCAGAAAGCGCTGCAGCGTGGTCACGTCGCGGTCGTAATAGCGATAGTACGCCTGCCAGCCGGTGTATTGGATCGTCAGGGTCGCGTCGCGATTGGCCGCGACGTGCGGAAAGCGCGCTCGAAACTCGCGCGCCGTACACAAGAAGTAGCCCAGCAGGTTTTCCGCCGTCTCGACGCCGACATACGCAAGCGATTCGGCGATTCGCGGCGCGGCGCGCAGCTTCCGCTCGACTTCCGCCACGTCGATTCGCAGCGGCTCACTCCCGGCGACCATGATGACATCCGTCGGCGTTACCCAGATCGTGCCGTCGGGAAAAGCATCGGCGAAGGCCGCGATCAATGTGCTCATGCCCTCATTGCTGATGCCGCCCATGCCGATCCACTGACAGAAGATGCCGCCCACGGCTAGCTTGTCGCGGGCGGTTAGATAATGCTCCACGGTGAAGAGCGCCGCCGCTCCAGCCATGAACGCATCGACCGGGTCTGACGTGATCACCCCATATTTCTTAGGCGTGGTCGCGATGCGGTGGCGGCCATCGTCGATGATCAGCTCGACTTTGGGATTATTCAGCACGTCGCCATTGACGGAGGCAAAGAAGTGCGCGGCTTCGGCGACACGCCGCTCCAACTCCACGATCTCGACGTGCCGAACCTCGTCATGCAGGGCTACCGCGCCCGCCGTCGTGCCCGCGCCCAGTGCCACCACGAGCGTATTCGACGGATCGCGCGCAAGCAGCACCGGTAAATGTCCCATCAGCCGCTGCAACAACATGTCGCGCGGCACGGTCGATGCTTGCACCTTCGTATTAACGCTGAGATGGCGCGATCCGCCGGGGTTTTCGAAGACGACGACGGGTTCCATCGTGCCCTCGCTGAGATAGATGATCTTCGAGAGCTTCAGCGCGTCGCCGTAATATCCCAGCGAACGGCCCACCATATAGAGATAGGGCGAAATGCTCGTGCTGAGCGCAATCAGCAGGCCGACCGCCGCCAGCCCCAGCGCCCAGCCGCGCCGCACGGACGCCCCCAGCGCGCCAATCCCGATGGCCGTCAAAAGCGGGATCATCAGCAACACCGGCGGCGGAAGCTGAGCCACGGGCGCCAGCAGCGCCCGCACGCGTTCGTTGAATTGCGTCGGCCACGGCGTGCCAAACGCCACCAGCAGCGCCGCCGCGCTGAGGATGAATGCCGGCAGCAGCGCCCAACGCCGCCGGCTCAGCAGCAGGATCGCCGCCGCCAGCGGCACGACAACGAGGTGGGCCGCGGCGGCGCGCGTCCCAAAGATCGGGATGAGCACAAAGCTGGCGGCGAGCGAGCCAACCACCGAGCCGACCGTGTTAAAGGCATACAGCAGCGCGACGGGCCGGGCGGCATCATCGAGGCGTCGCCCGAGACAGGCCAGCGCCAGCGGAAACGACAACCCCCACAGCAGCGCCGCCGGAAACACGACGGCCATCGCGCGCAGCAAATTCGTCACCGTCAGCAGCCAGGGCGACGCGAAATTCTGCGCGTCATGCGCCACAAACCAATACGCGCACCGCTCGCTGAGGAACGATGTTCCGCTGACTGCGAAGATGATCGCGAGCTGCGCCGCGCCCAGCGCGCCGCGCACGTCGCGGAGCCGCTGCGCCAGCGCGCTCCCCAGCATCCCCCCCAAACCAAGCCCCAGCAGGAAAATCGACAGCACCAGCGCGAACGCATAGACCGTCGCGCCGAACACAAGCCCAAACAGCCGCGCACAGACAACCTCAAACGCCAGCGAGCCGGCGCCGTTCAGCGCAAAAGCGAAGTAGATCGGCGTCGCCTCATCAAGCGGCAGCGTCGACCAACGCCCGGCGGTCGACTGCGCCGCGCCAGAGTCATCAGCCGCATGGGGGGCGTAATCAGCTCCGGCTTTCTCTGCGCGCTCGCCCGCCGGTCCGCCGGAGTTCACGCCCTGGCGCGTACGTCCACGTTGTTCGGCGGCGTTCAGCAGCAGCGCCGCGATTGCGACCGCGACGTTCAAGCCGACCGCGACATGATTGGCCCCGACCACGCCCAGCGCCGGCAACAACCAGAGTGCGCCGCTCAACGTGCCCAGCACCGCGCCCAGAATGTTGACCGCATAGAGCCGCCCGATGCGCCCGGCCTGCGATCCATCCGCCAACACCCACCGCGCCAGCGCCGGCAGCGTCGCCCCCATCAAGATCGTCGGCGGCAGGAGCAAACCCAGCGGTATCACGCAGCGCAGCGCGAAGCCGAGCTGCGGCGACTCCGCCAGATTGAGATAGGCCCCGCGCGCCAGTCCGATCAGCGCCGGCATCGCCGCACCGCAGGCGGCGATCGCCAGCTCCAGCAGCGCGTACATGCACAATGCGTTCCACCGCGCCGGAACGAGCCGGGCATAGCTCAAGCTGCCCAGAAACAGCCCGCCCATGAAGCACGCCAGCAAGATGCCAAGACTCTGCGAGTTCCCCCCGATCGTCAGCCGCAGGAGCTGAAACCACACAACCTCATAAATCAGCCCCGCCGCCCCGGAAAGGAGAAACAAGCCCATCAACACGACCAATGCCCCGCGACCGGACATCGTGGCGGCAGCGCCAATCGAGGGCATTGTGGCACGATTCATGCGAGCAATCCTGTCATGATGGCCCACCTCAAACCGGCCGTATCGAACGAGCGATTGCGCAGTATGCGCCGGACGGGCACGTGATCCAGCTTACCGCAGGTTGCGGGCAAAGATAGCGGTCAACCAGAACTCCGAATCACATCGTAAGAACTATCAGGCTCTCAAGGCGCCGGGCGGTTGCCACGGGTGTAACCGCCGTCCGGGCTGGTGCGAGGCCGACGCCTATTCAATTTGGACATTCTCGACAAACGCCGTCGGGCGCCCATCCGGCGCGACACGGTTTGGCAACAGCCAGCCGCTGACGGGCGAATAGACGCCGATCGTGATGGGGTAACTGCCCGGCTGCAATCCGGGCGGCACGGTCAGGCACAGCGTCTCGACAACCAACTCGCCAAGTTCCCAGTCGGCGGGCGCATACGTGCCATGCGCCCCGCGCGAGGAATGGATCACACGCGTCGCGACGTCGGTCTGCGTAAGCTGGCGCGGGTCGGCCGGGTAAATCCAGGTCTCAAGCACCACGCCCTTGAGATCCGGCTCTGCCTGTACCCGCTCCCAGAAATAGGTGAGGATCAACGTGCCTCGGCGCTGCACGCGCGGCGTCACTAACTCCACGCCGTGCAACCGCAGCGCCCCGCCAAAGTTCAGGTCGGCACGGATCGGGATGTCGGCGTCCGCCGGGCGCAGGCGCAGCGCACGGGCCTCTTCCGCCGGCACGACGACGTGCCGCGGTGCGCGCCCGTCCGGCTCCACGAGGCTGCACAGCACGCGCGGCGCTTTCGCCGCTTGGGCCTGGAGGTATGCGGTCAGTTCCGCCGCCTCAACCAACGGGAAACGCTGCTCCGCTTCAGCGGAGAACTGAATCTGCGAGAGGCGATCACAGGGGCCGATGCAGGGGTCAAGCAGATCTCGGCGGGAATCGAGCGGCAACAGGCGCCAGACGCAATAGCGAAGTCCATCGTTCATTGGCCACCAGCGCACCAGCTCCATTTGCTCGAGCTTGAAGTTCCAGAACGACCGCCACCCTTGGGCCGTGGCGTAATCCGCCAGATAGTCCAGCCGCTGCTCGGCCGCGTAACGTCGCTGCTGCCCGGTACGGATGTACTTTTCAAAGTAGCTGCGGGTGTTGATCAGGCCGTCCAGGTTAAAAACCTGGTGGTGATGGATAAAGCCGCCGAGGATGCCCGAACTGAACGCGCCAATCCGCCGGCCCGCGGGCTGGGTATTGTCAAACCAGTCGGCGGCGCGCAACAGAGCATTTGTTCGCGGCGCGCTGCGCGGCGGCGAAATCGCCCACGTAAACTGAACGAACAGCAAGAGGAGCGTCAGTGCGGCAAAGAGCGCAGGTGCAGCCCCCGCGCGCCGCGGCGCGCCCGACGCCGGGACCATTTCCTGCGGCGCAACCACGTAACGCAGCCCCAGCGCCAGGGCAACCCACAGCAGCATCAACTCTGGCGCGAGGTACCACGTGCAATAGGGCGTGAAGTTCGAAAGCGTCACGGCGTAGATCGTCGTGCGCAACAGAACGAAAAGTGTCAGTACGACCGCGAACGTAAGCAGGCTGTTACGCCAAAGATGGCCCGGCGTCCGCCCGGCGCGAGCCGCTGCGCCCACGAGCAGAAAAGCAGCCACCAACAGCACGATACGGCGTGCATAGCGCTCCGGGAAAGTGACGCCGGTAGCCACGTAAAGCGCCCGATCGAGCTGGCTGGTAAGGGCGGTGAAGCTCAGATTCCAGACCATGAGATAGTGTGCCCATAGGGTCTGCCAAACGTTGCCCTGGGCATACGACCACAGGCTCGAATAATGGAGCTTGACACGACCGCTGATCGGAGCGGCCGACTCAAAATAGAAATGGTTCAGCAGGCTGATCCCGCCGATCAGCACCACGCCGGGCAAGGCCACGAGCAGCGCCGGTCCGAGCCGCAGCGCCCAGCGCGGCGTTTCCCCCGCACGCAACAGCCCGAGCAGGACCGCGCCGCCCGTCAGCAAGGCCATCAGTCCACTATCCACCCGCGTCAGCGTGAATAGCCCAAGCGACAGCCCCAAGCGCAGATAGAACCGGACGGCGGGCAGCCGCCGGCTGGGATCGTCGCCATATTGACGCAGCGCTAAGCCGAGCAGCAGCGCCAGCAACAGCGCGTGCAGGCCGTTTTCCATGCCTTGAAAAGCGACATGCTGCGCAAAGGCCGTCACGCACCAGCCGGCCGCGAGGAACAGCGCCGCCCAGCGGTCGCGCGCCGCCAGCACGCGATACAGCACGAACCCCGCCGCAAACCAACACCCGGCCGAGAGCACGCATAACGTGCGGACAGCGGCGGCGGTGTCGGGCACGGCCTTGACCAGCAGCAGCGCGAGAATGGCCCACAAGGGTTGCACGCCGTTGCTGCGCCCCTCGCCGTCGAAACTGTAGTCGCGACCGGCCCAGAAATTCTGGGCCGGCTTGATGTAATAGACCGCATCGTCCACGACGAAGTTGTTCAATAGTTCTTCGGTCGGTTGTGAGAGAATCCCCAACGCGGACCACGCGATCGACAACAGCAGCGCCCCACACATGCCGCGGTGCAGCCAGGTCGTCAGCGATGTGGCGCGCAGCCCGTGAGTTCCCTGGGCGTGTTCCAAGCCGAATCCTTTCGTCCTGATGCGCGATCATCGGTCAAGTCGCACTGCCTCGCAAGGGCGGACGCGCGGCGCCGGCGCTTGGTCGCAGGGCAAAGGCATGCACATCGTTTTCGCCGAGATTCATGGCGAGAGGCATGGGTGGAACAGCCAGTTTGCCTGCACGCGACAGGCTGGAAGCCCGTCCTACCCGTTTCAACGCTTGAATCCGCATCACAATCGTGGCGTCTCATCATCACGGCCCGACCCGCTGAAACGTTGATTGTGGACGTTCAGACCTTCGTGCAGGTAGCTGCCGTCGGCGGCGCGGCCATAGCCAAGCTCTTCGGGCTGATGCGGGCGGGCGTGGCCGTCGACGAACACGAAATTGGCCCGGCGCTGATGGCGATCGTCCGGCCCGCCGCGAATGCCGCGCAGATTGTCATCGCAATAGTCGCCGCCGGCGGTGACGCGCGGCGGATCGAGCATGAAGCCGTGCGAGCTGACGGCCCGCGGATCGGCCGTCGAGTGATCCGCGCGATAGGGACGCCGTTCGCCGACGGGGAAATTCGCAGCCAGACCGAGCGAGTCGCCGACGATGACGGTGTCGCCCCGCATCGTGCTGGTCTTGACCGGAAAATTGACGAAACCGCTGCGATCGAGCTTCAGCCGGGCGTTGCCGAGAAATTGAAAGTTGTAGCCGTACGACGCGTTGCGGTCGCTACGACGATCGGGAAACTCAGGACAGACAAGCAGGCGGTTGTCGATGTTTTGCGGTCCGTCCGTTCCATCCGGGCGGTTGAAGGCATACATCGACGCGGAGTAGCCCAGCGCCACCAGCCAGCGCGGCCGCACCTTCCAACCGTTGCCGACCGGATAGCGATCATCACCGCCGAGGCGCGCCGGCCGCCCAGCGACGGCGATGTCGTTGTGCTCCTGGGCGTAGATCGTCCAGCCTTTGGCAAGCTCATGCAATTGCGCCAGGCACTTGGTCGTGCGCGTTGTGCGCCGCGCCGCCGACAGCGTCGGCAATAGGATGGCAACCAGCGTGGCGACAATCGCCACCACCACCAGCAATTCAATCAGCGTAAAGCCGGGCGGACGAAACGTATTCCGCTGCATGGGAGTTGACCCTCGACACGAGACGCGCCTTTGGCGGCGAACAACACGCCGGCCATGCAGGGCGGATCATGACCAGCCGCGATGCGGGCGTAAAGCCCAGCACGGCGCTTTCTGACCAACGCGGGCGACTCTACTATGCCCGTATTGACGCCCCGCGAGGGCGCCGCGCCGGGCGCACCGTGCATCTGCCCAGGCACGGACCCTAGGTCGCAGCGGCCCGCGAAGTGCAATCGTCGATCCGTTCATGACGCGCGCCGGAGGAGGAACGTCTGATGCCCACGCGAACGCCGCTGGTGGCTGGAAACTGGAAGATGAATCTGCGCCGGGCCGAGGCGCTGGCACTGATCGATGGCATTCGGGCGGGCTTGCCGGCGGCCGCGCCGGGCGATGCGGTCGAGGTCGCGGTCTGTCCGCCGGCGCCGTATTTGTTTCCGGTCGGTGAAGCGCTGCGAAACACAGCCATGCGGCTCGGGGCGCAGAATCTCTATCACGAGCCGCGCGGCGCATACACGGGCGAAATCTCCGCCGAGATGCTCAGTGACGCCGGCGCACGCTACGTGATCATCGGGCACAGCGAGCGCCGCCACACCATCGGCCACCTCGAAGATGACCGGCTCTTCAATCTGAAGCTGCGCGCGGCGCAAGGGGCGGGGCTGACGCCGATCCTCTGCGTCGGCGAAACTCTGGCCGAACGCAAGGCCGGCCGCACGCTCGACGTGCTGACGTTTCAAACGCTCGCGGGCTTGATCGGCTTCGAGCTGAAAACGCCGGCCGATCTCGTCGTCGCCTATGAGCCGGTCTGGGCCATCGGCACCGGTCAAAACGCCACCCCCGAGCAGGCCCAGGAAGCCCACGCTCACATTCGCGGCGAGCTGCGCCGGCGCTGCGGGCCGACGGCGGATGCCGTGCGTATTCTCTATGGCGGCAGCGTCACGCCGGAGAATGCCGCCGCCATCTTCGCCCAGCCCGATGTCGATGGCGGCCTGATCGGCGGCGCCAGCCTGAAGGCGGAATCGTTTCTGGGGATCATTGCAGCGGCGGCCCGCCGTTAACGCATAAGGAGCCACCATGTTCGGCGGTATCGGTCAGCTTGCCTCGCTCTTCAAGAACGCCGGTCAGATCAAGGAACAAGCGGAGAAGCTCAAAGAACGGCTCGCCGCGGCGCGGTTTGTCGGCCAGGCCGGCGGCGGCCAGGTCAGCGCCACCGTCGATGGCCGCGGCGAATTGCAGGCACTCAAGATCGAGCCGGCCCTGCTGGAAAGCCGTGATGTCGAGCTGCTCGAAGATCTGATCGTCTCCGCCGTCCGCAGCGCCACGGCGCAAAGCCACGAAGCGCTGCAGAAGGAGCTATCCGGCATGATGGGCGGCATGAATCTGCCAGGGTTGAGCGATATGTTCAAGTAGTCACCCCGCGACGTGCGCGGCGCCGCGCCGAGCTTACCCGGCCGCTCACCAGGCTCGAATCGCAGCCGTCATGCGCAGCGCGGCCCCCGGCGGTACATTTCCCCCATGTCTGAACCGCGCAACACCGGCGTATTGCAACGCCTAATGGACGAACTGCGGCGTCTGCCGGGGATCGGGGCGCGCTCCGCGGAGCGCATCGCCTTTCATCTGCTGAAGGCCGAGCGCGCGGAAGCCCTCGCGCTCGCCCAGGCCGTCATCGACGTGAAGGACAAGCTGCGGCCCTGCGCGCGCTGTTTCAACCTGGCCGAGGCCGAGTTGTGCCTGATCTGCGCCGATCCGCGGCGCGAGCAGGATGTGATCATCGTCGTCGAGCAACCCAAGGACCTGCTCAGCCTGGAGACGACCGGGCTGATTCGCGGCGTCTATCACGTGCTGATGGGCCGCATCGCCCCGCTGGAGGGCGTGCAGCCCAGCGACCTCACGATCGACGCGCTGCTGCGGCGCGTGCGCGCGGGCGGCGTGCGCGAAGTCGTGCTCGCCACCAATCCCACGGTCGAGGGCGATGCGACCGCCCTGCACATCGCGAGCCTGTTGACGGACGCGGGCGTGGCTGTGACGCGCCTGGCGCGCGGCCTGGCCCCCGGCTCACAGATTGAATACGCCAACCGCTCGATGCTCGAAGAGGCCCTGCGCGGTCGGCGCGAGCTGTAACCGCCTCGCGCGTTCGTCGCGGCGGCGCGTTTGTTCAGCGCGTGCGACTTCGGTAAACTGCCGGTGGAAAATCTCGCGGCGTCTCCTGTAGAACCAGCCCGGAATTTCCGATACCGCCGCCGAGGCGCCGCGCTCGTGAATCGCGTCCGGATTAATCTGCCCAATCAGATCACGCTGGCCCGGCTGGGGCTGGCGCTGGCTTTCTTTGTCGCAATCGGGCGCTTTGACGCGCGCGGCTATTCGGGCAGCAGCCAGCTCCTGGTCGCGTGCTTCTGGATGTTTCTACTGGCGGCGATGGGCGACGTGCTCGACGGCTATCTGGCGCGCACCTTGAAGCAGATCACGTCCTTCGGCCGGATCATCGATCCGGTCGTGGACAAGGTCATGATCTGCGGGGCCTTTGTCTACTTCGCCAGCCCGATCTTCTGGGACGGTGCGCACAACCTGACCGGCGTCGAGCCGTGGATGGTCATCGTCATCCTGCTGCGCGAGTTGCTCGTCACCGGCATCCGCGCGCATGTCGAAGCGAGCGGTGAGCCTTTCGCCGCCGTCTGGATCGGCAAGCTCAAGATGGCGGTGCAATGCACGGCGGCTTGCGTGATTCTCGGCACGCTCGGCTGGAATCTCACCGCGCTGGCGTGGCTGCGCGAGGCGCTGTTGTGGCTGACCGTCGCCGTGACCACGATCTCCGCGTTGCTCTATGTCGGCCGGGCGCACCGGTTTCTCCTCTCCAGCGCCGCGCTCGACGCCAGCGCGGAGGACGCCGCCACGAATGGCATTCGTCCGGTCTCACCGACAGACTTCCCGATGTTCAACACAGCCGCGGTGCAAACGCCGCCCCGCGCGGCGGAGAGTACGGCACGTTCGCGACCCACGGCGGTGGCGCCGCGGCCCGGCTCGGTGCGCGCGTCGGAGGCGTCGCTGTGAGCGCCGGCGACTTTGTGCGCACGGCCTGCATCACCGTGCTGGGCAGTGGCTTTGCCTGGCCGGCGTCGGGAACGTGGGGGTCCCTCGTTGCCCTGCTGCTATATCTACCGCTCTTGCAGGCGGCACGCGGCGGCACAGTCACGCCCTATGGGTTGAATGGCTTTCTGGTGCTGGGCATCTCACTGGCGGCGCTGCTCTCGGTGCGCTGGGGGCCGTGGGCGATCGCACGCTATGGGCGGAAGGATCCAAAGCAATTCGTGCTGGATGAATTCGCCGGACAGTGGGTAGCGCTGCTGAGTCTGCCGGTCGCGGTCGGCGCAACGCCGAACGTGCTGGCCGTAGCGCTGCTGGTTCAGTTCGTGCTCTTTCGGATTTTTGACATCCTCAAGCCGCCCCCGGCGCGGCAACTGGAGCGTCTGCCGGCGGGCTGGGGCATTCTGCTGGATGATTTGTTCGCCGGGCTGTATGCGAATCTCTGCGGCCAGGCGCTGTGGCATTTTTCGCCGTTGGCTCAGTGGCTAGGGTAGCCCCGCCACCGCGGTCGTTGTTTGCGGCGCACAGGGCGCACGGGCGGCGGCCCGCCGACCAGGCCGCGGATCAGGAGTGAAGCGTTGCACGATCTGTTTTCCGCGATCATCCTTGGATTAATCGAGGGGTTGACCGAATTCCTCCCCGTCTCCAGCACCGGGCACATGATCTTGGCGATGCCGTGGCTGGGCGTGAGCGCGGAGAAGGCGCCCTGGAACGTGCTGCTGTGGGTCAGCCAGTTCGGCGCGATCCTCGCCGTCGTCGTCTATTTCTGGCGCGATCTGGTGCGGCGGGTGTTTTTCCCGCCGCGGCGCGGCTGGCGCGAGCACATCCTGACGAAGCTGACCGTGGCGATGATCCCGACAGTGGCCCTGGCGCTGGCCTTCAAAGACTGGCTCGACCCGCTCGAGCGCATGCCGCAGGCCGTCGCGATCGCACTGATCGGCGGCGCGCTGGTCATGGAAGCGATCGACCGGCTCTTCCGCAATTCCCGGCCGATGGAGCTGGAAAGCGTGACCTTGAAGCAGGCGTTTTGGATCGGCGCGATTCAGGCCGTCAGCATGATTCCGGGCGTGTCGCGCTCGGGCGCGTCGATCATGGGCGGGATGGCCCTGGGCCTTTCGCCGCGCGTCGCGGCTGAGTTCTCATTTTACCTGGCGATTCCGACGATGTTCGCCGCGGGCGCCAAGAAGCTGCTCAAGCACTGGCGCGAGCTGAACGCCGACAACCTGCTGGTTGTGCTGGTCGGAACGATCACGGCCTTTGCGGTGGCGCTGCTGGTCGTGGCGGTCTTCATGGGCTTTGTGCGGCGCTACCGATTCACGGTGTTTGCGATCTACCGGGTGGTGCTGGGCGTCGCCGTGCTGGCGTGGTACTACCTGGGCGGGGCGTAACTCTGGAGTGCAATGATGTTGACGTACATGGTGACGGCAAGCGGCTCGATGAACGCTGCAAATCTCATGAACCGCAAGCTGCGTTTGTGCTGTGACGAGCGCATGGCTCACCCGATCACTGCGGCCGCGCGGCCGCGCGCGGCGACCGTCGCGCTGCTTGGCGCGATCGCGCTGCTGCTGGGCGGCTGTCCGGCCAACAACGGCGCCGACGGCGATGTGGACGCATGTGTCACCGGCGCGCCGGGGCCGACGGCGGCCACGGTCAGCTATGCCAACGACATTCGCCCGCTCTTCAGCTCCAACGGCTGCCTATCGAGCGGCTGTCACGGGGGCGCGTCGGCGTCGGGCTATGACTTGCGCAACTACGGCGCGAGTTTTGTGCCCGGTGAACAGGCTCGCGCGCTCGGATTCTGCGCGATCGTGCCCGGCGATCCGGATGCAAGCTACCTGGTCCAGAAGGTCCTGCCCAACCCGCCGCGCGGGGCGCGCATGCCATTCCTCCGCGAAGCCCTCGGCGACGCCGAAATCGAAACGATTCGTACGTGGATACGCGAAGGCGCGGCGGACAATTAACACGCGGCGGCGATAGATCGCCCGAAACCGCTGCTCAGCGTTCGAATTGACAGCCGGCTTCGCCGCGCCCTTCATTCGTGCATCAGAGCTGCGCAACGAGCGTATCCCCCTGCCCTTTGAAGCCAACGGCACGCTATAGCGTTGACGAAGTGAGGCTTGGAGTGCGCTGCAGCGTTGGGCTTGTGAGGCTGCCGGCGCGTTGTAGCGTCAGCCCACTGTGGCCGACGGCGTTTGCGCGAAATTCGTCCTTCGCTCAGTAGGTCAACGCTCCGAGCCGTGAAGACAGCGAGGGCATTTTGAAAAAAAAGTCTGTCGCGTGCAGCGGAGCCGCGACCGTAAGGAAGGGGAGATTCACGGAAAATCTAACCACTCCCTGACGGTCGTGGCTCTGCCAGGTGTTGGCCGTGGGCCTGCCAAGCGAGAGGGCTATTCTGAAGAATTCCCTATGGCCGCATCAGCGCCTGCCTTAACTCTTCCACTTCCGTGATCGGCAGCTTGCACGTGTAATTCCGACAGAGATAAATCGCCGGGCGGCCGTCGACGAGGTCGCGGCTTTCCAGCAGCGGTGAAGCCCCGGCCTGTGATCGCGCCGCCGGATCGACCTGCATGATGATGCGATTGGGCAGATAGGTCTCGCGCACGACGCGCAGCAGCGCCTGCGTCCGGGCGTCGGACAGCGGGCCGACGACGGCGATCTCAAGCGGCGCGCCAAACGCAAAATCGACGCCGCTGACCAGCCGTTCCGCAGTCCAGGGCGATTCGTTCAGCATGGGCGCGAACGCGCGCAACAGCCGCTCCGCCGCCGCTCGGAAGCGCTCCTGGCCGCTCATCAGGCTCAACCGGAGCAAATTCATGAACATCAGGGAGTTGCCCGAAGGCGTGGCCGAGTCGCGAATGTCCTTGTTGCGCAGGAGCAGCGCCTCATGGTCATGACTGGTGAAGTAGAAGCCGCCGCCGGCCGCGTCTTCAAAAAGTCGCAGCGTCGTTTCGGCCAGCTCCATCGCGCGGTCATACCAGCGCCGCTCAAACGTAGCCTCGTATAGCTCGATGCAGCCCTCGGTCAGGGCCGCGTAGTCGGTCAGAAAGGCCGCTTCGAGCCGCCGCTCACCGCGCGAAGAGCGCAGCAGGCGCCCGTCGCGATACTGGTGTGCGAAGAGGAATTCCGCCGCGCTGGCCGCGGCGTCGACATAGCGCCGTTCGCCCAGAGCCGCGCCGCCGCGCGCCAGCGCCGCGATCATGAGACCGTTCCACTCGCACAGCACCTTGTCATCGAGGCCGGGCGGCACGCGCGTGCGGCGGACCTGCTCCAGTTTCGCGCGGGCCGCGGCAAAGCGGGCATGCGCGGCCTCATCGAGCTGATGCGCAGCCACGCGCAGAATCGTCTTGGCCGTGCCCGGCGCGTGCGGATCATCCCAGTTGCCGCGGTCGCTCACGTCGTAATGCTCACAGAACGCCGGCCCCACTTCCGGCCCGAGAATCTTCAGCACCTCCGCCCGCGTCCAGACGTAGTAGCGTCCCTCTTCACCTTCGCTGTCGGCGTCGCGCGTGCTGTAGAAGCCGCCCTTCGGCGAAGTGAGATCACCCAGCACATAGTCGAAGATATCACGCGCAACGCGGGCATAGCTCGGGCGACCCGTGAGTTGATAGGCATCGACATAGCCGCGGCTGACCAGGGCCTGGTCATAGAGCATCTTCTCGAAATGCGGCGCAAGCCAGTCCACGTCGGTGCTATAGCGATGGATGCCGCCGGCCAGCTGGTCATAGATGCCCCCGGCCGCCATCCGATCGAGCGTCAGCGTCAAGAGCGTGAGCCGCTGGGCGCGCGCCGCGTCGTCCGGCCGGGCGCGCACGATTGTGCGCATGAACAGGTCGAGCGCCATGCTGGGCGGAAACTTGTTCGTGCCGCCGCCCGACATGCCGCCGCGTTGCGCGTCAAACGCGCGCGTCAGCAATGCCGCGGTCCGCTCGACAACCTCCGGTCCCGGCAGCGCCGGCGCGCTCGACGCAGGCGGCTGTGAGGTCGCGCCGGTGGCGGCCGGCGCCTCATCGGGGTCAAGTTGCCCGGCGTTCATCGAGCGCATCAGCTCCGTCAGTTTCTCGGCGGATTTCAGCACATTGTCGCGATCGCTCTGCCAAGCCTCGCCCAGCGTGCGGACGACATCGATGAAGCCCGGCCGGCCCCAACGCGATTCCGGCGGGAAGTACGTCCCCGCATAGAACGGCTTCAAGTCGGGCGTCAGCCACACGCTCATCGGCCACCCACCCTGTCCGCGATTCACGATCTGCGTCGCCTGCATGTACAGGTCGTCGATGTCCGGCCGCTCCTCGCGATCCACCTTGATGTTGACGAAATAGCGGTTCAGCTCGGCGGCAATCGCGGCGTCTTCAAAGCTCTCGTGCGCCATGACGTGACACCAATGACACGCGGCGTAGCCGATCGACAGGAAGATCGGCTTGTTCTCCTGCCGCGCGAGCGCGAGGGTGGCCGCGTTCCATTCGTGCCAATCGACGGGGTTGTCGGCGTGTTGCAGCAAATAGGGAGACGCGGCCTGGGCGAGGCGGTTTCTGGCGGTGGGTTGGCTCGTCGGCTGCGAACCGGGTTGCGAAGATGGCGCGGTCGTCGCGGGCGATTGAGGCTGAGCCGACGCGTGGGGTTGTGATTCGGGTCGCAAGGATCGTTCTCCCGGCGCGCCCCCGCACGCGCCAATCAACCATAGCCAGGCCGTCGCGGCCACGCCGCACGCTCTTCGAGCGCCCCGCGCCCGCAAGCAGAGCCGCGACGTTAAGCAGAGCCGCGACCGTAAGGAAGCGGTTTGATTCCAGCCTTGCATGCCTGCGCTCCAGGCGCTCAAGCAGCCATACTGCCGGCCATACAGTGCGCTCAGTGATGATGACACCGTCTAAACGGTCGGACTGGCGGCCTGACTCGTTTCGGCGCGGCAGCTTCATTGGGCCACACCGGACTCGAATCGCTTCCTCACGGGCGCGGTTCGGTTCAGCGCTCCCTGACGGGCGCGGCTCTGCTTTGCGCTTCGGCCAGCGACTAGCCGCGACGGCGCAGCAGCGCCAACAGCAGCACCGTCATGAGCGCGCCCGGTTCCGGTGTGAGCTGCACCGTGAAGCTGCCGCTGCCCGCCACGCCGGCGGCGAATTGACCCTGGCTGAGAATCGACCACGGCCCGCCTTCGCCGGCGTACTCAAGCTGCCAGTTCCACTGACCGGCGTCGCGCCCGTCGCGCTGACGAAAGCTGTCGCCCACCACCGTCCCCGTCACCTTTTCATGATGCGTCAGCTCGGCGTCAAAGATCGTTTGCAGCACGCCATCATGTTCGCCTTGCAGATGCGAGTGGGCGTGAAGGTGATAGCCCAGTCCCTCGACGTGGTCGTGATGATGCGCGCCCCAGCTGGCGACAAACGAATCGACCTCGCCGTGGTTCTCGCCGACGAAGCGACCCTCGCCGTGCAGCATCTCGGTCTCGCCGTGATAGCCGATGAAGCTGGTCATGTGCCAGAGCTGCTCCATCGGATCGTAGAACGCAAACGACGTGATGCTCAACTCATGCGCGCCGTAGCGCGTGCCGGCTGCGAGGTTATACGAAAACTGCGCCCCGTCCGCGGCGACGCTGCTCGTGAACGACAGATTGGCCTCACGCGCACCGAACGACCGCAGCACATAGGCCATATCGTGGCCCTGGGCCTGAATCATGGCGATGCTGGCGACTTCCGCCGGCGTGACATTGGCCACGGCGACCAGCGGAAACGCACCCAGACCGCAGGCGATCAAACCCCTCGAAATGCTCATTTTTATCTACTCCTGTTAGTACGACGGACCGGCTCGCTTCGGACGAATGTCAGTATACCAGCAATCGCTCCGACAAGTCATTGCCGGGCATGATTTCGGGGCAGAAGGACAGTTCTCGGAACAGCTCACACACGCCTGATCGCGCGAACGCTGAGCCGCGACGATTATGCTGAACTGCAACAATCAAGCAGTGCCGCTACTTGAAGCAGAACCGCGACCGTGAGGGAGCGATTCGGGGCCGGCAGCGTTATCCGACCGCCGCCGCAGAGTCCGATCGGCGATGCGGCGCGATTCACACGAATCAGCACTTATGTGCAGGGGCAGGGGCAAATGCAGGGACAAATGCAGGCACTCGTAGATAAAACGGCAGAGCCGCGGATGAGGTGCGCGCATCACATGCCTGCGCAGCTCGAACTCGACCGCTCCCTCACGGTCGCGGCTCTGCCAGCGGGCGCGGCTCTGCCATAGCGCGCGCTCTGCCAAACGCCACGGCTCCGTTTACACTCACAGGCCGGTAGACGAGTGTTCAAGGTTTGTGAAAGAAAGGTCCGCGTTTCATGGCTTCCGATCCGTCCGGCCCTGCTGCCGCCCCGCTGCCCGCGCGGTCGCGCGATTTCATTCGTGAGATCATCGATGAGCACAACCGCACCGGCCGCTTTGGCGGAGCGGTGAAGACGCGCTTTCCGCCCGAGCCGAACGGCTATCTGCATATCGGCCACGCCAAGAGCATCTGTCTGAATTTCGGCATCGCCGAAGAGTATGGCGGTACGTTCAACCTGCGCTTTGACGACACCAACCCGGTCAAGGAAGAGCAGGAGTATGTGGACGCCATCGTGCGCGACGTGCGCTGGCTCGGGGGGCGCTGGCCAGGTCTGCGCGAGGACGACCCGACCGCCGGCGTGCTCTTCGCGTCGGATTACTTCGACCGCATGTATGCGTGGGCCATCGAGCTGATCCAGAAGGGCAAGGCCTATGTCTGTGATCTGAGCGCCGAGGAAACCCGCGCCCATCGCGGCACGCTCACGCAGCCCGGCCGCAACAGCCCCTTCCGCGATCGCGGCGTCACCGAGAACCTCGATCTCTTCGTCCGGATGAACGCGGGTGAGTTTCCCGACGGCACGCGCACGCTGCGCGCGAAGATCGACATGACCAGCCCCAACCTCAACCTGCGCGACCCGGTGCTTTACCGCATCCTTCACGCCGAGCACCACCGGCAGGGCAAAAAATGGTGCGTATATCCCATGTACGACTGGGCGCACGGCTTCGAGGACAGCATCGAGGGCATCACGCACAGCATCTGTACGCTGGAGTTTGAGAATCACCGGCCGCTCTACGACTGGTTCATCCATGCCGTCAACGACGGTCGCACTGACGACGGCAGCGGCCCATGGGGACGGCGCATCCATCACCCGCAGCAGATCGAGTTCGCCCGGCTCAACCTCACCTACACCGTCATGAGCAAGCGGCGCTTTCTCGCGCTCGTCAACGAGCGGCTGGTGCGCGGCTGGGACGATCCGCGCATGCCGACGATCGCGGGCCTGCGGCGGCGCGGATACACGCCCGAGTCCCTGCGCGCCTTCGCGACCGAAGTGGGCGTCTCCAAGGTCAACAGCGTGATCGACGTGGTGCGGCTCGAGAACGCGCTGCGCGACGATCTGAACCGGCGGGCGCCGCGCGTGATGGCGGTGCTGCGGCCGGTGAAGCTCGTGATCGAGAACTGGGCCGAGGGCGGCGACCCGGACCGGATCGAATGGCTCGAAGCGGTCAACAACCCCGAAGACCCCGCCGCCGGCACACGCCAGGTTCCGTTTGGCGGTGAGCTGTACATCGAGCAGGATGATTTCCGCGAGACGCCGCCGCCTAAGTATTGGCGGCTCTTTCCCGGGAATGAGGTGCGCCTGCGCTGGGGCTATTTGGTGAAGTGCGTCGGCGTCGATAAAGACCCGGCAACCGGCCACATCCGCGCGATTCGCTGCACGTATGACCCAGCGACGCGCGGCGGCGACGCGCCGGATGGCCGCAAGGTCAAATCGACCATTCACTGGGTTTGTGCCGCGACGGCCCTGAGCGCCGAAGTGCGGCTCTACGAGCATCTCTTCAGCACGCCCGATCCGGATGAGCCGCCGGTTGTGACCGATGCCGTCACGGGCGCCGGCCCGGACGGAGCGACCGCCGCCGCGGATTGGCGCGCGAACCTCAACCCCAACTCGCTCGAGATTATTGCGGATGCGAAACTGGAGCCGAGCGTCGCGCTCGCGGCGATCGGCGCACAGGTTCAGTTCGAACGGCTGGGCTATTTCTGCGTCGATCCCGATTCGGATACGCCGCCCGAGCAAGCGGCCCCCGGCGACCCGACCGGGGCAGCCGGCGCATCGAGCGCAGCCGCCGGCCGCAAGCTCGTATTTAACCGGGCGGTCACGCTGAAGGACACCTGGTCGAAGGTGGAAAAGAAAGCCGGCACAAGCGCCTAACGCCGCCTGACGTGTCTGCAATACGCAAAGTGACGGCACGCAACAGCATGTTGTTGAGAATGCGCGCCGCTTACAAGCTCGCGCATCGATCCTGGATGCTGTCACGTCTCATTGTTCGGGCTTGATACGCGGGCGGGTAGCATGGGCCTCCGGCCCGTGCGTCCCGCAACGAACAAAGGCAGTGATTTCACGTCGCGACGCCGGACCACTTCTCCGCTTCTGCCGGATTCATCGGATAACTTCAGCTTGACGGAACACGAATTGTCGCGGACAGGCTGGAAGCCTATCCCACCCGCTCCGCGGCGCTGGAAGCCTATCCCACCCGCTCCGCGGCGCTGGAAGCCTATCCCACCCGCTCCGCGGCTTCGTCTATCAGCGACAATTTCACCCGATTGTTAGGGCGTCGAGCGGCGCTTTGCTATCCTAGCAGCGCTGGGAAGTCCCGCCGGGCAGAGTTAGAGCCGGTCGGCGGGATCATGGCATTGAACTCAACCGCGCGACGATCCAAGCGCAGCCGCGTCACGGCCTGCCGCCCCATTTTCGGGCCGGCGCCGGCCGTGCGTGGCCAGGGTCGCGCGCCACACAGGAGCCGCTCATGCTGGATCGGACGCTGCACGCGCGCGTGCTGGGGGTCGTTGTCTCGCTGTTGCTTCCCATCACCGGGAGTGCCGCGGAAGTCACCCTTGATGAAACGACCGCCGCACAAGTTCGTGCGGCCCTCCGTCTCGATGGGTTTGAACTGCTGCATGTGAATACCGTCGCCGCGACGTACGAGAGCGCCACGCTGTCGCTCGCCCTGGCCGGACAGCACTACACGCTCGATCTGGCGCGGGTCTCGCTCCGCGCGGCTGATTTCCGCCTGCGCGCCGATGTCGGCGGGGGCGTGCTCGTCGATATCCCTGCGCCGCCGCCGGAAACGTTTCGCGGCGCAATCCGCGGCATGGAGCCAAGCCGCGTCGCCGCCCGGCTGAATCCGAGTGACATGACGCTCACGATCCAACTACCGGATCAGCCGCTTTGGCACGTGCAGCCGCTCAAGCGCTTGGCGTCGCTGAAGAATCTGGCGGCGACCCTCGGAAATGACGCATACATTGCCTATTCGGATGCGAATCTGCTGCCGGGCGCCGAGCAGTGCGGGACGGCGTCGCTGCCGCTGCCGCCGTTGGACGCTGATCAGCACAACCACGGCGCATCCGACGGCGGGTGTCTGCGCGTGGCGGAGATCGCCTTCGATGCCGACGTCGAGTATTACCAGCTCAACAACAGCTCCGTGCCGGAGACGATCGCCGACATCGAAAGCGTACTGAACGCGGTCGAGTTCATCTATGCCCGCGACGCGCTGGTTCGCTACTCGATCACGCAAACACTTGTGCGCACGGTCGAAGAAGACCCCTACACGGCGACCAACCCCAACGAGCTGCTCGGCCAGTTCCGCACCACCTGGAATGAGCAGCACACTGACATCAACCGCGACATCGCCCACTTCTTCACCGGCAAGGAGATCGACGGCAACGTCATCGGCATTGCCTATTTGCGCGCGGTATGCAATCTCGACATCGGCTACGGCCTGTCGCAGTCGCGCTATACCGAAGACTTCGCCCGCCGCACCGCGCTCACCGCACACGAACTCGGCCATAACTGGAGCGCGCAGCACTGCAACGGCGACAGCGACTGCGCCATCATGTGCTCGGGCATCGGCGGTTGCAGCCGCCAGCTCGACAAGTTCGGCGAGCGCTCAGTCGGGTCAATCCTCGCCTGGCGCAACGCCGCTGAGTGTCTCACGACCGACGGCGGTTATGCCACGCAGGTTCCGCCCCGCGCACGGCGTGACGAGATCGGCGTGCTGGCCGGCGGCAACGTGACCATCGACGTGCTGGCCAATGACCACGACGGCAACTGCGCACCGGTGACGATCAGCGCCTTCGACCCAGCCACGCCGGAGGGCGGCGCGATCACGCGCTCGATCGGCACGGGTCCCGGCGGCCGCGATCAGTTGGTCTATGCCCCGCCGCCGGGCTTCACCGGCGGTGATTCGTTCAGCTACACCATCAGCGACGGCGCCGACACCAGCGACGCCGCGGTTGAGATCAATATCGTCACGCTTCGCCCGCAAGACAGCGGTCGCGGGCGCATCCCCGGCGTGCGGGCGGAGTATTACGACCTCAGCCTCTCACGCTTGCCCGACTTCGCGCAACTGACGCCGTATCTCAGTGAGAGTGTGGCCAACATCGACTTTCCATCGAGCGACGGCCCCTTCGCCGGCAGCAGCCGCTCCGATGAGGTCGGCGCGGTCTTCACCGGCACGCTGACGCTGGCCGAGGGCGGCGCCTACACGTTCTCCACCGAGTCGGATGACGGCTCGGCGCTCTTCATCAACGGCACGCGCGTCGTGGACAACGACGGGCTGCACGGCATGGAAGAGCGGAGCGGCACGATTACGCTGCCCGCCGGCGAGCATGCCCTTCGGGTCGAGTATTTCGAGGGCTTCGGCGGGGCCGGGCTGATCGCGCGGATCGAAGGGCCGGGCCTGCCGCGGCAGGTCATTCCGCCGGCGCTTTTCACCAACCTGACGGCTGATTATTACAACCTGACGATTGCCTTCGTTCCGAATTTCACGACGCGCACGCCCTATCGCGTGGAAACCGTGCCGCAGGTCAACTTCCCGCCGGCCGGCGGCGACTTCGCAACAAGCGGCCGCGGCGAACTGGTCGGGGCGCGCTTCAGCGGCTTTGTTACTGTGCCGCAAGACGGCGCCTATCAGTTCTTCACCGCGTCGGACAATGGCTCGAACCTGTTCATCGGCGCCGCGCGCGTCGTGGACAACGACGGCCTGCATCAATTTCAGGAGCGCGACGGCTGGATCGGGCTGGAAGCCGGCACGCACGCCATTCGCGTCGAGTTTTTCCAGCGCTTCGGCACGCATGGTCTGGTCGTCAGCTTGGCCGGCGCGGGCCTCGAGAAGCAGGTCATTCCGGCTGAGGCTTGGCTACATCGCGCCGCGAACGGCGACATGAATTGCGACGATGCCGTGAACTTCCTCGACATCGATGCCTTCGTCCTGGCCCTGGTCGGCCAGCCGCAATATGACGCGGCCTTCCCGACGTGCGACTATTTGCTGGCCGACACCGACGCCAGCGGCGCGGTCGACTTCAACGACATCAACCTGTTTGTGCAGTTGCTGGTCGCCGGGTAGCGCGGCGGTCGATTCTCACGCGAACCGGCTGACGCAGTGACAACGTGATAACGTGACAAAGTGATCGGGTAGGCGGGGGCCTTTCGGCCCCTGCCTCCCACACCACCGGACGTGCCGTTCGGCATCCGGCGGTTCACAGGTTGCGATCGAGTCGTCGTTGCTCTTGTTGCAGGCTCACGAGGACCCAGCGTGGCAGCAGCGCATTCGGCACCGCTTCGTTCTTGTGCGAAACCCCGGCGTTCCACCAAGTACCCCGCCCCTTCGAGGCCGATGCCGCGGCACGTTCACGAGCCAAGCCCAGCCGCACGAGTTCCCGGAGCCGCGCCCGCCACGTTTTCCACTGCTTCCACAGAATGGCCGGCCGCTTTCGACGCTGCCGTTGGTCCAACAACTCCCAGGTCACCTTCACCGCGCTGAGCCGGAAGTAGGCCGCCCATCCGCGCAGGATCGGGGCCCGTTCCGTCAGCAGGCCGCGAAAGTTGCGGCCACGCGTCCGCCGCAGCAGCGGGCGAAGCTTCTTCTTGAACCGCTGCACGCTGGCCGGGGCGATCTTGAACTTGCTCTCGCGATGCACGGTCACGCTGTACCCCAGGAACTTCCGTTCCTACGGCCGCGCTACCGTGTTCTTGTCCCGGTCAATCTTCTGCTGGTGAATCGCATCTACCCGCGCGAAATCGCCCGCGTCGCCCGGCCGTTCCCATTCGGCAGCACCTTCTGCACCGTGCGCCCGTTCACGGTCGAAGGCGTCACCCTCGTAGCGCCAATTTCCAACCGGCGATCCGCCACCACGCTCGCCGCGAAGCCGCCGCCGCGCGCCTGCCCGAAGTTCACAGTAAAGATCGGGCTGAGCGGCCCGCTGCTGTCCGCCCGCTGGCCCTGCACGGTGTACTGCACGCTGTCCGGCCCGGCGATGAGTGTGTCGTCCACGAATTCCTTCCTGCCGCTCACGCCGATGAACGAAAACTCGCTCTCGCCCGCCGGCCGCCGGCGGATGATGTACGACGTGCCGCTCGTGCCGGCCGGGTTCGCGGCCTTCCAGCGCAGCGTGAGGTTCCCGCCGCTGGCGTCGAATCCCGGCGCGCCGGGATCAAATCCGTCGGCTGGGCCGGCGGCGGCGCGGGCGATGGGCTGGCCGGCGGCGGAATCTGGGCCAGGTTGTAGACGATCGAGGGCTTGGCCGTGCTCTCGGCGAACGCGCGGATCAGGCGCACGCTGTCGCCCGCGCTTTCTTCGCCCGGAGGGCGCACGATCGTTGCCAGTGACTTCAGTCACTGGTAAACAGGCTTCTACCCCTTTCTTCCCGCCCGGAGGGCGGACGGAGGTCGCCATGCCGAGTGCGTTTACGCAGAACTTCTATCACACCGTCTTCAGCACCAAGCACCGCGCGATGTTGATCTCCCCGGACTTGGAAGAACGCCTCTATCCCTTCATGGGCGGCATCCTGCGCGACCTGCGCTGCACGCTCCTTGCGATGAACGGCATGCCTGACCATGTTCATTTGCTGATTCGATACCGCGCCGACCTGTCGCACTCGGAGATGCTGCAACAGATCAAAGGCCGCTCGTCGAAATGGATCAACGAGACCTGGCCGCAGCGTGGCCACTTTTCCTGGCAGCAAGGCTATGGCGGCTTCACCGTGAGCAAGTCGGCCGTGCCCGAAGTCGAGACGTACATCGCGCGGCAGAAAGAACATCACCATCGCATGGACTTCAAGACGGAGTTTCTGGAGCTGCTGCGCCGACACGGAATCGAGTTCGACGAGAACGAGGTGTTCAGGTGAGCTTCGTCCGCCCTCCGGGCGGGAAAAAGAAAAAAGGGAAAGGGGTGAGTTGGCTTGCTTTCCAGGGGCTCGAAGCCCCTGGCAACGCGCGTGCGCCCTGCCGGGCGAGGAGTGTGCCGCCTATCGGACAAACGCCGCCTGCGGCGTCTTCTCTTCGCCCGGAGGGCGCACGATCGTTGCCAGGCGTTTCAACGCCTGGAACCCGAAGGCCCGCCCCTCTTTTTCCGCCCGGAGGGCGGTCGAGGCCTGGTCAATCGGTGAGTTCGTCCGCCCTCCGGGCGGGAAAAAGAAAAAAGGGAAAGGGGTGAGTTGGCTTGCTTTCCAGGGGCTCGAAGCCCCTGGCAACATTCGCGCGCCCTCTGGGCGAAGAATCCCACCGCTTATCCGAGAAACGCCGCCCGCGGCGCGCCGCTCCGCCCACGCAGCGCTTTGCTCCGTCCATGCGGTGCGCCGCTTCGTCCATGCGGCGCGACATATTATTCATGTGGTGTGTATGTGCGTTGATGCGCCGCCGCGATGCGGGGTTTGGCGCTGCCGATCGGGCGTGGCTACACTGCTTCCGAGCGACATGCGTGTCGGCGAATGCAACGCAGGAAAGGTCGGATGAAAGTCGTAGGGATTATCGCACTGTTGCTCGGGCACCTCGCGGCTGGTATAGTAATCGTGGTGTATGCATTCACAGTCGACTCGTTGGGGACCGCTTGGTGGGTGAACACGGGACTTTTGGTAGGTCTCTTACTTGCAAGAAAACTCCGACGCCGAGCGCTGATCGTTCCAGCGCTGCTTTCGCTGGCACTACTTGCCGCAGTGCTATGTCGGTTCCTGCCGATCTATTCACTCGATGTCGGGAGTATCAACGAGATTCAGATCACGCACGTTGGCGATGACTGGCATATCTTGCTTACGGATCGCGAGGAAATCGACGCTTTCGTGGCTTACCTTCAAAATGGAAGCTACCAGTCGATGGTCAAGTCGGGCTACGGCTACCACGTCTACCTGACACAGCGCGATGCGCACGGATCGAGCAGCACTGGCTACTACATCCACGGCAATGCCATTGGCTCATCTCCGGGCGGTCGGTGCCAATCGGTATTCGTTCCTCGAAAGGCGGGCTTTTTAGAGCGATTCGAACAACTGCTGGAGCGACACGGCCACCCTCGCCGCGCGCCGGGCGACTGAACGATACTGACATTAGCCCGCCGGGCGATCCGGACTTCACGAATCCCAGCAAGTGGGCATTGATCACCTCGGCATGCCCTGACCCAGCCAGCCGTCAATACTCCCACGGCCCCGGCACCCAGCGAAACGCGTCGCCGTCGACCGCCACGTGGCAGACGGACGGCAGCGACAGGTGCGTGGCCACCAGCGACTCGCGGTTGGCCGCCAGCTCCCGCAGGAGCGCGACGCGCACGCGGGCCGCATCCTCGCTCTTCGTGCTCGAAGCCGTTGAACCAGTCGGGGATTCGAAGGCGACCTGGAACACGGCGTCACCGGCGAACGTCAGCCGGTCGCCGCCGGACGCCAGGCGGACAACGCTGTGCCCGGGCGGCACGTATGATGCGTGACCTTCGCTCCATCCACCCGTCGCATCTACATCCGTCCGGTCCGGATCGCTTCGGACTTCGAGTCTCTTGGCCCTCTCGTCCGCCAGACGGTCGCCTCCGATGCGCTTCGTGTTCCTCGGGCCGGAGCTTTGCCTGCGTTCAAGCTCCCGCCTTGGTCGCCTTCACCCTTCCCACGCCGCCTCACGACGACGCGGTTGCGGTTCAGCTAGAGATACCCGCGATCTGGGCTCCCAGAGGACTTGCACCTCCAAGTCATCGCGCCATGCCCGGCGCACATAAAGTGAAAACGCCGCCAGATGGTCCGGCGTTTTCACTTTTTACTTCGTTCTTCGTTCTTCGCTATTCGCTCTTTGCAATTTCCCCAACGCGCTCAGCCACGAAGTACACGCGCTGTAGCGTGGGGGCGCCGCACCCAACGCCGGGTCGGGCGGAAGCTTGAAGCGTGAGCAACACGCCGTCGGCCACAGCGGGCCGACGCTACAGGACGCTCGGAGCCGCGCTCGCGCCGCGTTCTGGCCTGCCGTATCCCACGAGCACCAACAGCAGCAGCGCCGCGGTCGGCTCCGGCGTAACGATGAAATCCCAGGAGTAAAGCGTCGATGTGCCGAGTTGCTGAATCCAGAAGGTATAGGCCCCGCTCTCGAGCGGCGGCGTGAAGCCGCGGGCACCGGCGGCCTGGCCCATTTCCACCAAGTAGTCGGTTCCGATCGGCGACCCGCCATCCCCAAACAAGGCGTAGCCCAGTAAATCCGACGCGCGCGGCATGTTCGGATCAACCGTCAGCGACATGCCTTCCTGGAGCGCGATGAACGCCAGCGGGTCGGACGAAAAATAGTCGCGCAGGATCAACTGGCTCAGACGCAGACCATCGGGCACGATGAGCGTGAAGAAATCGCGATCGCCGGCGACGACTTCACCGGTCATCGTGCTTTCACCCGCGGTCAGCGTGATCGTCGTCGGGCGGAAGCGATCATCGGAGAGATCGCCCTGAACAAATTCATTCCAGATGATCGCGCTGTGTGCCGCGGCGTTGGCCGCCAACAGCAAACCCAGCGCAGCCCCGAAACGCACAGATGCAGCTCTCGACGCGCTCAACATATCTTGCTTCCTTCCACCGTCGACCGCGGCGCATCAGCCGCCATTGGCAGAGTCCGTCGCGACCGACGCAAACCAAGGCTCACTCACCGAATTTCATCATAGCGTGAACACCGGCCGGTCAATACGTGAAAAAATCCATCCGATTGTGCTGGCGAAGGCCGAATCTTCGCGGCGCGATAGGTCACAGACGCACGGGCCGGAGGCCCATGCTACCCTCGGTTCGAACTCGTCAACTGAAGCAGAACGAAGCGCTAGGCCTTGGCGCGCTCGATGTATTCACCCGTGCGGGTATCGATGCGCAGCATTTCGCCGATCTCAATAAAGGGCGGGACGCGCACGGTCAGCCCCGTTTCGAGCGTCGCATCCTTGGTCTGGTTGGTGACGGTCGCGCCACGCGCCACCGGCGGCGTATCGACCACCTTCAGCTCGACCGTGTTGGGCATTTCAACCGCGACGATCTTGCCGTCGATGAATTGACACGTGATCGTCTCATTGCCCTTGAGGTAGTTCGGGGCGTCGCCCATCACGTCGGCGGATAACTGGAGCTGGTCGAACGTGGTCGGGTCCATGACCACGAAATCCTGCCCCTCGCGATAGAGATATTCGTAGTTCTTCGTCTCGACAAAGGGCGTCTCGATCTTGTCATCGGTTGCGAAGCGCTGGTCCGTGCTGCGCCCGGTCTTCAGGTTCTTCAGCCGCACCTGCATCGAGCTGCGCCAGTTGCCCTTGGCCATGATCGAGACTTCCTCGACCGACCAGAGATCATTTTCCCACTTGATGACCTTGCCCTTCTTGAGATCAAACGCCTTAATCATGGTGTCGTGGTTCCTTGGTTTTTTGCCATGCCGAACCGACGGCGCCACGCCGGCGTCCGCGGCCATCCAAGCCACGTAGTATATCGACAGACACCCGCGCTCCGCCAGCCCCAAACGCCGCCTCCGCAGACCGCCCCTGCACGATAACTCGCGTCATGAAAATTACTTATGCAGCCGATATCGCATGATGCAAGTGCGCCAATTTTCCCCGTCTCTCCGACCTGGGCGCGCCACGCGGCGCTAGGGCAAATCCGCCGGATTCGAGCCTGTGTGATCAGCGGGTTCGCTTCGCGGCATGAGACTCGGATCGGTGTGGGGCGAGCGGCGACTGGTGCGAACGGCCAAAATCCTGCTCAACAACGCCGCGCGCCGGGGCGGCGATCAGAAGGGCACTCGCCTTGACGAAAGCCTATCCCATCAGGCGCACGCGGACCCAGTGGGCGGCGTGACTTGCCGGACACACACGCGGCGGGATAGGGTTACATCATAAGAGGCGCGGCTGGTTGAGCCTTTCGCGAACGCGCATCGCCAACGGCTCGCCCCGCAGCGGGTCTACGCTTCGGCGGAGTCGGCGGCGCGGTCCGCGCTCTCGCCGCGAACCTGCATGCCAAGCGGTCGAACGCCGATGCGACCGGCTCGCGTGTCGATCGAAACAGGCTGGGCCGCGCCGATACGAGCGAAATGGAGGTCGAATGTGACGCATCGAGTGCTGCAACGGGTGATCCTGGCGCTGGCCTGCTTCGGCGTCGCCGGCTGCATCGTCACGGTCGGTCCGGTCAATCTCACGATTACGCCGGCGACACTCTCCACCGCGACCGAGGGGACCGAGTACTTCGCCGAGCTGCGCCTGGAAGGCGCCGACGCGCTTAACTGGCGCATTGTCAGCGGCGGTTTGCCCGACGGTCTGCGCCTCGACGATGACCGCGGCGAGCTTTCGGGCACGCCCGGACAGAGCGGCACATTCAGCTTCACCGTGCAGGCCGAGAGTCTCGCCGGCCGGGCGGAGCGAGATTACACACTGATCGTGAAGCCGCAATTGCGTGTCACGCCGGCGTTGGGGCCGGCCCGCGTCGGCTCTCCCTATGACGCGACGCCGAGCATCACCGGCGGATTGCCGCCCTACAGCGTCGAGATTGTCGGCCTGCCCGGCGGGCTGGACTTTGACCGCGGCACGGGCCGCGTGTTCGGCACGCCGCTCAACCCCAGCAGCGGGTTATTGCTCGAGTTCCGCGTGCGCGACAGCGACTCGCCCGCGCAAACCCGCACCGAACGCACCACGCTCGTCATTCAGCCGCTGCCGGTGACGATCACCACGCTCACTCTGCCGGCGGGCAGCCGCGGGCGAATTTATAGCGCGACGCTGACCGCCACGAACGGTCGCACGCCCTTCCGCTGGGCCGTGATTGCGGGTGTGCTGCCTGACGGGTTGCGGCTGAACGCGACGACGGGCGTCATCTTCAGCGAGCCGATCATCGCCACCGGCGCCCAGACCACGACATTCACGATTGAGGTGACAGACGCCGATTCGCCGCGCAGCTCGGCCCGGCAGGAATACACGCTGACGATCAGCGACTGAGACAGCGGCGGATGGCGGCATGGCCGCGAACGAGCGGCGCGATACACTGCGGCCTCATGGGTTGCGCGAGTCGCGCGCCGACTCGGAAAGGATCGCTCGATGCCAGGGATTCTCTGCGAACACTGCACCGCCGTCTGCTGCAAGTACATCGCCCTGCCGATCGATACGCCGACAGAGCAAAGCGACTTTGACCCGATCCGCTGGTATCTGCTGCATGAGGGCATCAGCGTCTTTGTCGAGGATGCCGATTGGTATTTGCTGGTGCAAACGACCTGTCGGCATCTGCAAGCTGATCATCGCTGCGGCATCTACGAGACGCGGCCGCAAATCTGCCGCGATTACACGACGGAGAATTGCGACTATCACAGCGGCGATTACGGCTGGGAGCAGCACTTCACCGCGCCCGAACATCTCGACGCCTATGTCGAACAGTGGCGCCTGGATCGCGCTGCCCGCCGTTCCAAACGCAGCGGCGCGGGCCGCAAAGACAAGCGAAAATTCCCGGGTGGGCGCGGCCCGCGCGTCCAACTGACCAGCCGCAAGCCGAAGGCCCGCGGCCTGAATATCTCCTCAACGACCGACCTGCGCGGCGTGGCGCTGCCTGTGTTGCCACTCAGCGCGATCACCGGCGGCAGCAGCAACGGCCATGCGCGCCCGTCTGGGCCACGAACGTAGGGGCATAGTCAGGTTGTACTGAAGCTCCGATTCTTATCATTTCTTCTGACCAGCCGCGCTCTGCTTACACGTCGCGGGCTGGTACCATACGGACGTTTTGCCGTTGGGGTGCGAGCGGTTCGACTCTGGCGGGGTTGACCTCGATTCGTTGGAGGTTGCGCAGCCGATGTCTGACTATCCCATCAGTCCGCCGATCGCACGTGCGGCGCCGCCCAGATTGCCCGACACGCTCGATTTCGATCTCGCCTGCCGCAGGTGCAGCTATAACCTTCGTGGGCTGCTTGTCTCGCAGCGCTGCCCAGAGTGTGGCACGCCGGTGGGCCTGTCGGCGAAGGGCGATCTGTTGCGATTCGCCGATCCGGAGTGGCTGCGCAAGCTCGCCAAGGGGCTGTCATACGTGCTCTGGGGCATGCTGGTGACGTTTGTGTTCGGGATGTTCGTAGGCATTGCCGCCCTAGCGGGATTGCCGCCGTTCGTTGCGGGCTTGATTGTATTTGGCGGCTCGCTGTTGCAGTGTTATGGCGTCTACGTGTTCACCGAACCCGATCCCAGCGGTTTGAATGAAGAGAGCTATTTCAACCTGCGCCGATTGATTCGCATCTGGGTCGCGGTCAGCCTGGTGGGAGGACTGCTCAATACGGTGTTTTCGCTTGAGAAACTCCCGCCCGCGTGGGCCGTCCCACTGATGATTTTCACGGTGTTGCTGCAAATGATCGGCTTGATTGGTGAATGGGCCAGGCTGCGCTATTTACAGTTGCTCGCGGAGCGCATCCCAGCGCCGCAGCTCTCGGCCCGGGCCGAGTGGCTCGCTTGGGCCTATCCGGGGTCGATGGCGTTCGTGCTGGCCATGAGTGGCGCGATGGCGATCATTGGCATTTTCAGCGGCGCTGCCGTCGGACCACCACCCGCAGCCGGTCCTGGGGCTGCACCTGCACCTGGGGTCGTCCCCGCAGCCGCCCCGGCGGCCGTGGGCATCTTTGCCGGGCTGGGTTGCGCGATGATGCTCGGCAGTTTGATTCTCTTGATCCTCATTTTCTATTGGATTCGGCTGCAATATCGCATGCAGAAGGCGATCGCCGCCGAAGCCGAGGCTGCCGAACAGGTTTGGCGATCCGCTGCGGTCACGTAAGGTACGATCGAAAACGATTGTTGCAATCTTCCGCTCCGGACTCGCCGCGTCGCGACCGGCTCACGGGCGCGACCAGCTGGTCCCTCGTGCTTTGTCACACTTGAATTTGCGGGTTCGAAACGCGGGTAGCATGGGCCTCCGGCCCGTGCGTCCCACTACAAAAACAGGCACGAATCTCATGCCGTGACGTCGGAGCTCCTTTCCGCTTCATCCGAAAATTCAAGTTTGACGAAGCACTAGAGCCGGGCCGACTGCGATGAATTCTTTCGCGGCGTTTGAGCGTTTTCATTTTTCCTGCGGCGTCGGGAATCCCTGCCCGACGGCTTATCGCCGCAGATTCGCCGTCGGCCACGGAGGGCCGACGCTACAGTTCAATCGAAAGCGCTACCCCTTGCCCGCCAGGATTTTCACGAAGCCGACCAGCCCGCTGACGACCAGCGAAATCATGAGCAGCAGCAAAAGGACGCCCACCGCGAAGCTCAAAATCGGCCAGCTCGATTGGGTGATGACGTTCTGCGTCGAGGGGAACATCGCCGCGAGCATGGCGATCACGAGGCCCGCCAGCAGGATCGCGCCAAACGCCCCGCGGCGGTTGTCCTCAAAGGGCGCCATCCGCACGGTCAGGCAGACCGCCAGATAGAGAAACGCGATCGTCTCCCATTTGGGCAAATCGGCCCGCCGGATCGCGTTGACCAGACTCTCGATCAGATTCACGCTTGTGCGCAGCAATTCCCACACGCCGTCGAGCGTCGTCGGCAGCGCCTGCGGCAACAGCACGGCAGTCTTGGCGGTTGCCTCCTGCATCACGCGCCCGCCCAACCAATCCGCGGCGATCCACAACGCGACCGCGCACGCGATCAAAGGCAGCATCGCCGCGATCACCGGGCCGAGCACGGGAATGCGGTGACGCTCGGGTGTGTCGGTCTGGGGCTTGCCGTCATCGTCGTCGCTCATCAGCGCGGTGTTCTGGATCGGGTTGCCCGTGACCAAGAGTCCCAGCACATGCCCGATCTCCGCCACGAGCGTGCCCGGCAGCAAGATGCCGTTGACCACGCGCGGCTTGACCAATTGGCTCCACAAGACGTGCACGCCCCACGCCGAAAACATCACGACCAATAGCCAGAACGTCAGTGTCGCGTAAAGCATGGTTCCACCTCGCTCGACGCGCCCAGGTGGGCGATTCGCGGCGACGCCATCCATAGCGTGCGCCTGTTAGAGATTATTTCGAGAATCGTCGCGAAAATCAATTCGGAAGAAGACCACCTCAATCGAAATGTGCCCACCGTGACCAGCCGTCGGCTGTGTCGGCGTCCCCGGCGGTGAATCCACGCCAACAATGGAATCTCGCAACGGCAACGGATACGATGGTTGCACGAGCGAGCCTGCTTCGAGCAGCAGGCGGAGAATCATCCATGGGCCGACTATTCAACGACATCACCGAAACGATTGGCAATACGCCGCTGGTGCGCGTTCGCCGGCTGATACAAGCCGAGGCCGAGGTCTACGCCAAGCTCGAGTTCTTCAACCCGCTGAAGAGCGTGAAGGACCGCATCGGCGTCTCGATGATTGAAGACGCCGTCCATAAGGGCCAGATCAAACCAGACACCGTCATCATCGAGCCGACCAGCGGCAACACCGGCATCGCGCTCGCATTCGTCTGCGCGGCGAAGGGCCTGCGCCTCATCCTGACGATGCCCGAGAGCATGAGCCTCGAACGTCGGCAGGTCTTGCGGCAGCTCGGCGCCGAGTTGGTGCTCACACCGGCGACCGACGGCATGCGCGGTGCGATCCGCAAGGCCGAAGAGCTTGTTTCGCAGACGCCGAACGCCTTCATGCCGCAGCAATTTCGCAACCCGGCCAACCCGGCGATCCACCGGCGCACGACCGCCGAGGAAATCTGGAATGACACCGACGGCCGGGCCGACGTGCTGATTTCGGGCGTCGGCACGGGCGGGACGCTGACGGGCGTCGGCGAAGTGCTCAAAGCGCGCAAGCCGAGCTTTCGCTGCATCGCGGTCGAGCCGACGCACTCGCCGGTGATTTCACAACTCCGCGCCGGGCAGCCGCTGCAGCCCAGCCCACACAAAATCCAAGGCATCGGCGCGGGGTTCATTCCGGAAATTCTCAAGATCGATTTGATCGACGACGTGGTGCACGTGAGCAACGATGACGCATTCCTGTGGGCCAAGCGCGCGGCGCGCGAAGAGGGCATCCTCTGCGGCATCTCGTCGGGCGCGGCCCTCTATGCGGCGAACGTCGTCGCGCAGCGTCCGGAAAGCCGCGGAAAACTGATCGTGACCGTGCTGGCGTCGGCGGGCGAGCGCTATTTATCGACGGCGCTGTTTGATAAAGAGTAGGCGATACGGACTGTGTCAGGTTCGACGCACGTGGCACGCGAGCATCAGATTGGCCAACTCGTCGCCACGAGCAATCGCCATGCTTGCGGCCGATTGTCTGCGGATATCTTCAACGGCTAGCCGATCCGCTTCCACGCTGGAAGCGATTGCTGAAGCGCGGGCAAGGTGGAAAGCGACAGCGGCGATTGCCCGGACTCACCATGCACCCAAGCATGGATCGTATCGGCGGCTTTGCTGAGGTCGCTCTTGGAGAGCATTTTCAAGGACCGCTTGTAATCGTCCGTTTCGTTCAGAGACTCATCCGGATGGAGCGCAGCGCGGATCCAGGTCTCGACATGTCGGCGCGGAATCAGAACGACGAGCGGGTCGTCCCCCAATCGTGGCGCGGACTCCGATAGTTGCTTCAGGCGGTCTTGAGTAGAGAATTCATCGGCGTCGATCATCACAATCAGGAGTGTTTCGGCTTTCACTTTCTGGCGTTTTCGACAAGCTTCCAATTCCTTCGGGAACTCCTTAATGACCCAGTTCCAGTTCCCACCGATTATTTGACGGCTCGCGATGATTGATTTCATCGTATGCTTCAAGTCTTCTACGCCGCAACGCTCCAGATATCTGCGAATCAGCCCGTCGTGCATCACATCCTCGCAAAGCAGGATGCGCAGCGAGACGCGATTACTCACGTTCCCACCCGCGCGCGACCAACTCGTCCGGCGTAAGCCCGGTGAGCGCCGGATCGCTAAACGGACGAACGCGGGCGTGTCGTCCGGCGGGACGATCAAACAGCAACCCCTCATTGACCGCCAAGTAGTTGAGAATGTGCGGATGATGGGATGCGATCAAGACCTGCGGACCGCCCTCATCGGCATGGACGCGGTCCATGACGCTCTCCAGCCAGGGCTGCACCTCGCGCGGAGTCACAAAGTTGTCCGGCTCATCCAAGCAAACGAGCGCACCGGAAATCATGGCAAAATGCAGGGTTGCATAGAGCGCGATGAGCACGCGCTGCCCTTCCGACAGCTCATCCATGTTGTACTCGGTCGCTCGATTCGTCCCGACTAAAGCTGATTCGGAAGTAAAAAGAACTCTTACTTCATGGCGGCGCTGCCCGGCCATCTCAAGCCGAAACCCCTCGAAGCCTTCCAACACGGCCCGCAAATCCTGGGTGAGCGCATTCTGCGTGCCATCGGTGGCCACGAGGCGCATGTGCCGGAACCAGTTGGCGAAGTTGGTGAGGTGCTGGTTGGGGATCGCTTCATCGTCCTCCGCGATGGCGGACATCGCCCACGGGTTAGGCTGCAGAAACAAAATGCGGCCTAACCATCGCTTGAACCAGGTCAGCTTGGTGTTTTCGGGTCGCTCGGCGATGGTCGCGAGGGCCGAACGATGCCAGTCAAATGGATACTTGACCTTTTGCTCACCAGCATCATTAAAAAGGCTCACTTCGCCCATGACGAATCGGAATACGGTCTGACCCGAATAGCTGACCTCTTCTTTCACCACGCGCGGCCGGAGAGGATTTCCCCATGAATCCAGTTCGAGGCAGAACTTATATTCGCCCCCATTGCCGGTCACGTCCAGCTCAAACTGCTGCGCACCTCCATCCATCCAACGTGTCAGCGCTGCGCCGCCAAACCGCGTGGCCGGCGGCGTTCGATCTGGCGCCTCGCCCCGCGCACAAAAGTCGCGCAGGAGCGCGAGCACCTCAAACACCGAAGATTTGCCCGATCCATTGCCACCCAGCAAAAGCTGAATCGAACCCAGGCGAATTTCGAAGTTCACCAGACATTTGTAGTTGTTGGCGTATAGCCGTGTCAGCATGCCGCTAGTATAAGTCTTGCAGCGACAACACACTAGCCGAATCTCTCACACGCTGGCCAGCTCGCGCCCACACATTGCTTCCTAACCTTGCCCGATGCGCCTACTGCCACTCGATCGTCGCCGGCGGCTTGGTCGATACGTCATACGCCACCCGATTCACGCCGCGGACTTCGTTCATGATTCGGCTGCTGATCGCGGCCAGCACCGGCGGATCAACGTGCACCCAGTCGGCCGTCATGAAGTCGGTCGTTTCGACCATCCGCAACACGATCAGGTTCTGCCCTTCAAAGCTGCGTCCGTCCCCCATGACCCCCACGCTCGCGACCGGCACAAGCACCGCGAAAGCCTGTGCGATTTTGCGATACCAGCCGGATGCGGTCAGTTCTTCGAGCAAAATCTCATCCGCCGCTCGCAGGATTTCGAGCCGCTGAGGCGTGACCTCGCCGGCGATGCGCACCGCCAACCCGGGGCCGGGGAAGGGATGCCGCCAGATCAGGTCTTCGGGCAAACCCAGCGCGAGGCCGACTTGGCGCACCTCGTCCTTAAAGAGCATGCGCAGCGGCTCGACCAACTCAAAGCCCAGTTGCTCGGGCAGGCCCCCCACGTTGTGATGCAGCTTGATCACCGCGGCCAGCCCCGCCGGACCTTGCCCTGATTCGATCACGTCGGGATAAATCGTGCCCTGCGCCAGAAAGTGCGCCCCCGGAATGCTGCGCGACTCCTGCTGAAAAACCTCGATGAAATCATGGCCGATGCGGCGGCGCTTCTCCTGCGGATCGATCACGCCGGAGAGCCGCGACAAAAACTTCTCGCGCGCATCGGCGACGCGCAGCTCCATGCCGAAATGATCGCGGAATGTGGCGACGACCAATTCGGCCTCACGCCGCCGCAGCAAGCCGTTATCGACAAAGATGCAGATCAAGCGCTCGCCGATGGCGCGCTGCACAAGCGCGGCAACGACGCTGCTGTCAACTCCACCCGACAGGCCGCAGATGACGCGGTCGCTGGGGCCGACTTGCCGGCGAATCGCCTCGACCGAATCGGCAATGACGCGCGCCATCCGCCAATCACCGACGCAGCGGCAAATATCATAGAGAAAATTGCGGATCATCTGCGCGCCGGCGGGCGTGTGCGTCACCTCCGGGTGAAACTGCACGCCGAACACCGGCCGCGTCCGATGCCGAACCGCGGCGATCGGACAGGTCGGCGTGGTCGCCAGGCTCTCGAAATCAGCCGTCACGGCAGTGACGACATCACCGTGGCTCATCCAGACCGACGTTTCGTCGGGCACATGCGCGAGCAAACCGCCCGCCTGCGACACATGCAGCCTGACGCGGCCATACTCGCGCACGCTGCCGGCAGCGACCTCGCCCCCGAGTAACCGACAGGCGATCTGCATGCCATAACAGATGCCCAGCACCGGCACGCCCAAGTCAAAGATCGCGGGGTCGAGGCTTGGCGCGCCCGTCTCATAGACGCTGGCTGGCCCGCCGGACAGAATGACGCCGCGCAGCGCGCCGCCGGCGAGCAGTCGCTCGGGGGCGACATTCGGCGCAAAGACCTCGCTATAGACGTGATTCTCACGCACACGCCGGGCGATCAACTGCGAGTACTGACCGCCAAAATCGAGGATCGCGACGTACTCGCGCGCAGCGCTGGCGGAGTCGGCGCTCGACGACTCGCCGACGGGAGCGGCGTGGCTCGCGGAGGTCGCGGCCAGCGTGAACGTTGTGGCGGCTGTGGCAGTCGCCGTCGTGGCCGTCCGCGCGGGCGGAGACGAGGGCGGCGTGCTTCCAGAAAGGGCATCGGCGTTGGATATCATGACACACAATACGCCGCGCGGCGCCCCGCGACAAGCCGCCGGCCCGATGGCGTCAGGGCAACAGCATGCACGTACTTGCTGTACACGGTATCCGGGTGGGAACAGGCTTCCGGCGTGTTCTGGGGAAGCGGTCGGCATGCATGCGGCCGCGACGACACGTATCCAGATGGGAACAGGCTTCCAGCCCGTTCTGGGCAGGCAGGATGCCTGCCCCACTCCTGAGCATTGGCGACAACTCGGAGAATGCGGTTGCCCTGCCGATGGCGTGAGCTGTAAAGCCGTGCCGGACCGCCGCGTCATGAGCGAACGGAGTTGGTTAGAAGGCTGCAGCGATCCGCTTTCCACCTGAATAACAGCGCGCAGAGAGCGCGAAAAGTTTTCACCGAGCGGCGAGCGGCCGCAGCCAGTAGTCCCGCTCGGGTGGGCCAGACCGAACCCAGAGATTTTCGCTCGTTGCGTTCGACGGTTCTACGCGGGCCGGGCGATCAGCTTCGGCGTCGCATTCGGAGCAAGAACGCCGCGGCAAGCACAAACAAGCCGGCGCCCGGCTCCGGCACGCGCGCGATCAGGAATTCGCCGATGGCGAAATCCGTGTAGGTTGTGACCCGAATAGACGAGATGGTTTCGCCTTCGGTTGAATAGATAGCGAGTCCAGTCGCCCCTTGCCGCCACGCGGCAAGCCCGCTCAGAAACCGCTCTCCCGTATCGACCATGGCCTCGAACTGCAAATAGGATGTATTTGGCTCCGCATAGAAAACAAACGCGCCAGTGTCCGGCGGCAGAATCAACGTGATGCTGACACGGCCATTGGTATAGTAGACATCACCTGAATAGCCGTGAGACCAAGTGGACCAGCCAGCCCCGATCCGGCGATGGCTCATGGATTGGTCAAACAGCAGATTGCCCGTTGGTCCTGGAGCCCAAAACACATCGCGAATCGTGGGATTCGGATCGAGCGAAAAAGCTTCAAGATCATAATCCCCAACTTGTCTAGGCGGCGCAGCACTACCAAGGGACATGCCCAAAATCGCCGCGGATGCGAGCTCGCATGTGAAGAAGCCAATGCAGATGGTAAATCGAATGGTGTTCATATCAGATTCTCACAGTGAGGATTCGCTATCGATATCCTCGGTCCGAGCAAGCCTTCACATCCGATCAGTTCGCACAAGCAACCCACTTCCTACGCAAGAATATCGCCGCCAGGCATGCCCATCCGCCGGCGCCCGGCTCCGGCACGCGCGCGATCAGAAATTCGCCGATGGCGAAATCTCGATAGGTCGTCGATACACGGATGGACGAGATGGATTCACCGGCGGTTGAATAAAAGGCAATACCGGTAGCATCTGACCGCCAATAGGCAGGATAGGAGAGCAACGACTCACCCGTGTCTGTCGTCGCCAGGAACTCGGTATAACCCGAATTTGGTTCCGCATAGAAAATGAATGCGCCTGTATCCGGCGGAAGAATCAACGTCGCGCTGATGCGACCATTCGTGTAGAAGACATCGCCATCATAACCATGGGACCATGTGCCCCAACCGGCGCCGAGTCGGCGACGGCTCAACGGCTGATCAAAGAGCACCTCGCCCGTCGGACCGGCCGCTGAAAAGACATCGCGAATCAAGGTAACATGCAAAGCTGGAAACGGCTCAAGATCGTACTGCCCTAATCGGGTGGGAGGCGCTGCCGAGCCAAGCGCTCTGCCAATAATTGCCGCAGATGCAAATTCGTTGCAGAAGAACGAAACGAGCATAGTCACGCAAACGAGTTTCATGTCACACGCTCACAATTTCAAGAGAATTCCAAGAGCCGCCGTCACGAATGACTACCGGGCGAGCGCGGCCACTAATCCCGGTATATCGTCAAACGTCACCACGCCGTCGCGATCCAAATCTCCATGTGTTTGAAGACATCGCGGATAAGCCGTGTCATACGCCGTTTCACCCACCAGCGCCAGGATAAACCCCTCGATATCTTCAAAACTCACGACGCCGTCACAATTCATGTCTCCCCGTTCGAAGGTCGTGCCGCACCCGGCCCAAACGGCCAGATTTCGAACCGCGAGACCATCAGAATATGCAAACTGGCCGCCGACAAACAGCGTTGGCGCACGCGGACCTTCTGCATCGGAGTCGAACGCATGGATCGCTGTGGCGGTGGCCGCCTGGGGATAGAGCTGTGTGCCGCTGATTAAACCAGTCGACAGCGGCCGCCACTGGCCATCTGTCCACCGTGCGACCGCTAGGCAACTCTCGCCTCCTGCCCAGCCAAACTGGCCAGCTACGATCAATTCTTCGGGGGCCGGGCCACTCGCGCCATCTGGATCAAAGGTCGTCAACGCCAGCGGCGGCGAGTTCAAACCAGTGTCCATCGCCGACCAGTGCGAACCATCCCAGCGCGCAATACTCACGGCGTAGAGCCCGTCGGCGCGGGCAAACTCTCCGCCGACGATCAGCGCCGTCCCAACGCCGCCCGGGCCATGTTCATCCAAAACAAAGAGTGAACGCACCGTATTGGTAATCAAGCCTGACAGGCCGCCGCCGACACTCCGCCATACGGCGCCATCCCAACGACCCAAGGCGACCAGCCGTGCGCCGCCGCTCGAGGAGAATTCACCGCCGGCATAGAGCGCGGGTAATGCCGGTCCATCGCCATCCGGGTCGTAGGCGGCGATAGCGCGCACGGTTCCGCTAAAACCCGCGCCAAACGCGCGCCACGTCGTGCCGTCCCAGGCGGCGATGCGATTGGCGAACGTCTCGCCGGCCTGCACAAACTCGCCGCCGACCACGAGTTGTTCCGCCAACGGCCCACGCCCGTCTGGATCAAATAGCCCGATCGCATGGATTGGACCGCTGGTCGGCGGCGCAAATTCGACCCAAGCGCGCCCATCCCACGCCAGCAGTTCCGCATCGATCGCTCCAGCGGTCAATCGGCCCGCGGCGATCAAGGTAGGCTCTGCGGAATAGCCCGGAATCGGCAACACTTTCAGCATCCGCACGGGCCCGTCGAAGCCCGGCAATGCCGACCAGTTCCGCCCGTCCCAGCGGACGATATTGCGCGTCGCCACCGTGCCGGCGAGGGCGAACTCGCCGCCGATGAATACCGTGGGGCGCTGCGGGCCGTCGCCATCTTCATCGAACGATGTGATCGCATGGACCAGGCCGGAAATGGTATTTCCGAATGGGACAAGTAGCTCATCCGGCATGAAGCGGAGCACCTGCTCAAGAGGGCCTGACCGACCAAAAACACCAAAGAAAGTCGTCTCGGACGGCAAAGGGCCTTCATCGTCGCGATCGATCGTCGCAATTGACTTGAGGGTAAATTGGCCACCGGCATAGCTCGCGAGCCGCTCGTCCCACACCGCGCCCGTCCAACGATACAGGCGTTCCCATTGCTGAGAGCCGACCCATTCCACACAGCTCACGTATAAAGATGCGGGCAATGGACCGGCGCCATCCGCATCGATGGATGCCATCACAGGCAAGCCGGACGACCACGAGGTGATTAATGCCGGCAGAGACGCTGAGCCGAGTGGACGCCACTCACCGGTGCTTCGCAGCACAAAGCGCGGCGATGCAATTGGACCAACCGACGTGAAATTACCGGCCACCACCAAATCGGGGGGCGTCGCGGCGGATCCGTCAAAATCATGCAACAGTAGATTCGTGACTTCGCCGTTGGGACCTAGTACGCCGCTCTCGTCGAGTGCGGTGAAAAAAGGATCGTTCCATTTCACGATATTCGCCACAGGCCGATCGTGCATGCGAGTAAAGCGCCCGATGCCAAAGAGAGTCGGCAGTTCAGGGCCGGATGCATCAAGGTCGAGCAGATAAAAACCGGTTATCCGTGCTTGTCCGGTTTCCTGCATCGGTTGCGGATAGGGCATCCAGGACTTGCCATCGAACCGCGCGAAATCTCGAATGATACTTGCATCCACCATCTGAAAAGTGCCTGCCAAGAAGAGGTCTGGTGGATGCGGCCCTGCGCCGTCGCGATCGAATCCGCCGATCGCGACGGTTAACGTCGTAGTGGTCGAGAGCGCCTTGACGAGGGTCCAATGAGATCCATCGAAGCTGTAAAGTCCACTATTCGACACTACAAAGAGCGTCGGCGGCAGCGGCCCCGCACCGTCAAAATCAAGCTGTTGAACGCCTTGTATCCTGGCATAACCATCACCGAGCGAGGATAGGGGTAGCCTTGGCTCAAAGGGATAAAAACGAAGTCCTTCGAACACAAATAGGTCGTACGAGCTTTGGAAAACAAGCCGCGGAGATTGACCACCGGCGCCATCGAGGTCGACAGATTGGTGCGATTGCAATCCGAAAGCCGCATCAACCAGTGGAAAATCATGCCGCCAGAAGGGTTGACACAATTGCGCTCCCGCGACCGCGCTTCCCCACCGCGCCAACAGGAACGTGATCACCGCGCACACCGAAACTCGATATCGTTTCATCGACGCCCTCCTGCATTCGTGCGCATTTCCGCTATTTGATCTCCACTAAATAGCATATCGAATCCTCACCCAGCCGCAAGCGAAAATAGCCGGCAGCATAAGCCGTCCGTCGTCTCGAATGCACCGCCTACCAATAGCTGCGCCGCTGATGAAATCGGACCCCGCGCTGCGCCAATCCTGCCATCAGCGCGACGGCAAGACCCGACGGCTGTCAGCCGAACGGGCCGACTGGTTCGAGGCCGAAGCACAACTGGGGCCTTTTCAACGATAAACGGCGCTTGGCCCCGGCTACAACTTACGCGCCTACAACTTCTCCGAAATCGTCTTCGCCTGCAGGAAGAGCTGCACATAGTCGCGCCCGCCGGCTTTGCTGTCGGTGCCCGACATGTTGAATCCGCCGAAGGGCTGCACGTCGACCAACGCCCCGGTGCACTTGCGGTTGAAGTAAAGATTGCCGACGTGGAATTCGTGCCGGGCGCGCTCCAGCCGGAAGCGGTCATTGCTGAAAATGCCGCCGGTCAGGCCATATTCAGTGTTGTTCGCGATCGCCAGGCAGTCGTCAAAGTCTTTCGCCTTGATCACGCCCAGCACCGGGCCGAAGATTTCCTCGAGGCTTAGCCGCGCCTGCCGGTCGATGTCCGCAAAGATGGTCGGCGCAATGAAGTGGCCCGGCGTTCCATCGCTACGGCGGCCAGTGGCGGCGTCGCCGGTCGTTCCGCCGAGGACGAGCCGGCCCTCTTTCTTGCCGATCTCGATGTATTCATTGATCTTCTTGAAGGCCTTCTCGTCGATCACCGCGCCCATGAAGTAATTCTCGCCCTGCGTGGTATCGCCGATTGTCAGGCGCTTGGCCCGCTCGATGACGCGCTCCAGCAGGCTGTCATAGATCGCTTGATGCGCGATCAGCCGTGAACACGCCGAGCACTTCTGTCCCTGGAAGCCGAACGCGCTGAAGACGACCGCGTCGGCCGCCGCGTCGAGGTCAGCGGTCTCATCGACGATGATGCCGTCTTTTCCGCCCATTTCGAGGATCGTGCGCTTCAGCCAGATCTGCCCCGGCTGCGTCTTCGCGGCGCGCTCAAAGACGCGCAAGCCGACGTCGCGGCTGCCCGTAAAGGCGATCAGGCGCGTCTTCGGGTGATCGACCAGCCGATCGCCGATCGCGCCGCCGTCGCCAGGCACGAAGTTCAGCACGCCCGTCGGCAGCCCGGCCTCTTCGAGTATCTCGACCAGCTTCGCCGCGATCACGGGCGCCGTGCTCGCCGGCTTCAGCACGACCGTATTACCCGCGACCAGCGCCGCCGTCGTCATGCCCGCGCAGATCGCCAGCGGGAAATTCCACGGCGGAATCACGACCGCCACACCAAGCGGAATATAGCGCACCTCATTGTCTTCGCCCGCGAACGGCGTGACCGGATGCGGCCCGCCGAGACGGATCATTTCCCGCGCGTAAAAATCGAGGAAGTCGATCGTCTCACCCGCGTCGGCGTAGGCCTCGATCCAGCTCTTGCTGACCTCATAGCTCAGCCACGCCGACAGCTCATAGATGCGCCGCCGCATGATCGCCGCCGCTTTGAAGAGAATCCGGGCGCGCGTCTCCGGCTCGACCCGGCTCCAGGTCTTGAAGGCCTGGGCCGCATGCTCGATCGCGGCGTCGGCGTGCTCACTGGTTGCTTTGCAGACGAGGCCGACGGTCGTCGCCGGATTGGCCGGCATGGTGCTGCGAATCGTGTCGGTCGTTTCGATTTTTTTCCCGCCGACGCGCAGCGGATAGGTGCGGCCCAGCTGCGACTTCACCAGCGCGAGGGCGTCCAGCATCTTCTGGCGCGGTTCGGCTTCGGCGAAATTGACATACGGTTCGGGGCGATATGGCGTCAGCATGGCATTAATCTCCGTTGCTGGAGAGTATAGCCGGAGGCGCGGCCACACGGGCAAGTTGCGCGAGCGTGCAGGCGTGCGTCATGCCCGTCGTGTAGACGGGCGCGGCGGGGGTTCGGGCGGATAGGGCTTCGTCATTCTTCAAATGACGGGGTCGAAGCGAGGGTAGCATGGGCCTCCGGCCCGCGCGCCCCTCAGCCAACAGAGGCATGAGTACGACGTCCGTCTAAAAGAAACAATTCTAAGCGTCTGTCGATTCCAGTCTGATAGAGCACTAGTGCTTGGCTTTGGCGCGCTGCTCATTGGTGAGCAGCTTGTCGAGCCGAGGATTCAACGTGGATTCGAAGATCTTGTCCAGCGGCGCGCGAAGTTTCTGGATATGTTCTTGAGCCCGTGATATTCGAGCGTCGTCCTTGGCAAGCTGGGCGTTTTCAAGCTCCGCAACCGCGGCCAGCAGGGCTTCGTTTTCACGTCATGATACTCGCCGGCAGTTTTCAAACAATCGCGGTGAATGGTCCAGGCGCGCTGCTGCTGCTCATCATCGAGTTGATGCCGGGTGATATAGTCGCACACGAAGCGCTCCCAGAGCAACTCGTGCTTACGAACGGCTCGCGTCAACTCAAGATCGCGCTCGGCGAGCATGCGTTTGGCCTCGTCATCGGGCAGATCGTAAGGACTGCTGAAGCGGCCGGTCTCGCGCATCTTCTGAAAAGTCGGTCCTCGTTGTCGCTTCCCCAGGCGCACCTCATCATTGAATACTTTCAATGTTGAGATTTTGTCTCCATCCCATATCGCTAGCTTTTCGCGCGGATCAGGGCCGGCGCTCTTTCGCCAGATATTTGTGCCCGCTTCAAGTTTCAGGTCGGCGGCCGTGAAGGTTGCCTTGTCACCCGGCTGGTTGAGTGCCGCCGATTCAGTCGTAAACACGCGTGCAGTCTTACCCATGCTTTTGTATGTGCATACGTGCGGAAACCAAACACCGGAATAATTCTTCAATTCGCACAGAACCTCCCGAGCAATCGCGCCATCCGGAGAATACAACGCAATGCGCTCCGCATTCCAGCCGCGGTCGGGGTTGATCCACCACTTGGCGACAGCGCCGCTCTGATAAAAGGCAGTAGCAATGTAATGCGCGCCCTCGCGCTCCTCTTTCCAACTCATGACGGCGTCGCCCTCCGGCGCCCAGACGCAATCAAACTCCCGGCCAACGTCGATCGAATCATCCCACGGCGCAATGCCGACATAGCGAGCATCCTTCACGGTTAGCGATGAATTTGAATCAGGTTTTGCCAGCCATGGAAAATCGCGCTCATGCGGACCATCATAAAGATCGCAGGATACACCTGTTTCCTGATGATACCACCAGCCATCAGCATTGCGCATGTAGAGTTGAGGCATGCGGCTCGTTCGAGGAAGAATTGTCCAGCCATCCTGATCCCCGCGCGCCTCAAAGATCATATCGCCCCGGCGGGCGTATCGTGATACAAACGAGAGCTTCGTTCCCGGCGCCACGACCCCGCTACCGCCCGCAGGAAACAATACCGTCCAATTGATATCGCCGCTGATGATGGTCTTCCTGGCGCTTTCCATGGCAACCAGCGACGACGGACGCTTATCTTCCCAGGCCAAGGCTGCGATCTCGAAGCTGAATAGGCACGCGAAAGCGAGAGCAGATCTAGACAGACCAATTCCGCCGATAAGAACAGGAAATCCTTGCCGATCATCTGGTGCATTGCAGCGACAGTTTATGGCGGAGATTCGAGTTGAAAGGCGCATCCGATTCACTCCAACATTACTCGACGACAATACGCTAGATTCTCAAACCGGTTGACCCACTGGGTTTGTTGCCTGCTCAATAGCTGGTCTAGAACCATCAATGAAATAGAAGCGTATGATGCCGATCCCAGCCAACAATGAGATCACAGATACCACCAGGAAAGTCGTTCGCATCATTCGAACGCAACCTCCGACGTTCCGTGAAAAAAAAGCTCAACTACCCGACAGGGCGAAACGCCCGCCAGCAAAGATACGCTAACAACGATTAGCGTTGTTAGTCCATGTATAAATATAACGCAAAAAAAAAATGCAAGCAGAAATCCACGATCGAGATCACTCGGGCAAACTCGCATCTGCGGATTGCGCCCAGCCAAGCATCAGTCATGGCGCAAACGCCATCGCCCATTTCCGCCATAACCGCTTTCTGAATCAGCACTTGCGAATCATAACCAGTGCACATGCCGTGATCGGATTTCCTCCTCGGATTTTCCCACTGCCCGACTGATGAGGTCCAACATGCGCGTGAGGTTCGGTCGGCGGTCGAAATTCGAACGGGCGGTTGCGGCCTGAGCAGGCGGCGGTTGAGCCATTCGCGCAGCGCGAAAACAAACCGCCGCAGGAGTTTGCGGAGGTTCGAGGCGGCGGCGGCGAGGACGATGTTGATCGCGTCGCCCGGCAGCCCGGTGAGGAAGCGGCGTTCGACGCGGTGATCGCTCTTGAGGTGGCCGATTTTCGGCTCGATGGCGCTGCGTCGGCGACGACATTTCCGTTCGCTGCGTGAGAGCTTCCTGACGCTCGCCAGAGATAGTCGTGAACGCGCGGGGTATTCAGTCACCGGATGCTAGTTCGCGGACCTGTTCAATGCTTGGCGGCAGTTGTGGCGACTGCCAAGCCGTGAGAAAAGCTTGCATCGTGCCGGGTGAAAAATAGTGACAACGGCTCGCTCCGTCCTTTCTCACCAGCTCTACGCATGGCTTGGGCAGCATGAAGCGCCGGCGATACCGAACAACCGCAACGCAATCTCGACGCGTGTACAACTCTGCGGCGCCTGCCCCGGCGAAGACCAACCCGCCTGGAACCACGTAGACGCGTTCTCCTAACCAGCCTTGGACCTGCTCAAGCGTCAGCAGGATCAACTCGACGGCAATCGTCACGAGGAATGGCCAGAGCGACCAAAGCAACCAGAGGCCCTTCGCGAAAAACAACAGAGAGAATAGCGACAAGCAAATCACGAAGTGCCATCGACGGAGCTGCCAGGTCAAGGGCGAGTATTCGTCAGGCCCAAGCCATCGAAGCCTGCGATCGTTTGAAGCCAGTTCAATCGGCTCGAAGAATTCGGCGTATGAAGCCGGATTTGCGGTAAAATGCGCATCGCAGATGATTACCAAGCCATCGCGAGCGACCCGCTCATGAAGCTCGAGCGCCGCGGTGTAGTAGTCAGGCAGTTTCCCGCGCTTCGGCCGAGTACGGTCGGCTTTCCAGGCGGCATCCAGCCCCACGAGTTCTGCTGCCGTCAGCGTAGCTGATGCAAAGCGCCCGCGCCAATCAAGCCGAGCGATATGTCCGGCACACGAAGGCGGCGAAGCCAATGGATTCATGCGCCCAGCTCAACGTCAATTCCCGCCAACTCGCACAACTGTTCCATCTTCGGCGGCGGCAGGGGCGATTGCCATGCGGCGAGAACGGCGAGCAGGGCGCGCTCACTCAGGAACCGGCTGAACCGCCGGCCATCCGGCCCCAGCAGTTCCAGCGCCAGCCCTTGGGTTTTGCCCTTTTGTGCCCAGCGCACTTGCGCGATCGTGTCATGCCGGGTGAGCAGACGCAGCTTCTTTCCGGCTTTGGCCCAGTGATCCACGATGGCCATCCCGCCGGGAACCAAGTGCCACCCGCTCTGAAAATTCAGTTTTTCCGCCAGCACGCCCAGCAGCAGCCCCAGCGCCAGAACACCCAACAGCATCCCTCCGATCAGCGGCATGAACAACGTGACGGCGAAGATCGCCAGAACCACCAGGACCAGACCTTGCAACACCCGTCGCGCGACGCGCTCCTGCCGCGTCGCTCGTGGGCTGGTCAGCGTGCGCAACTGCTCATCATTCGAATTCAGCTCGATCGGCTCAAAAAACTCGACAAAGGGCGGCGGCAACGCGAACGGCATGCGCGGACCGATCAGGATCAGCCCGTGCGCGGCCTCGTCTGCAAGGATCGACCGCTGCGCGGCGACGACGCGCGCATGCGTCCAGCGATCGCGATACCACGGCACGGCGCGATACGCGGCCTCCAGACTTTGCAGCGCCGCCGGCGGCAGCGTCGCCGACGCGCAGGCCCACTTCCGATCGACATTCACGACATGTGCGCCAAACCCGTCGCTCATCTCCAACCACGTTCATCCGGCCGCGCGCCGCCCTATAGCAGGTTGGCGGCCAGCTCGGCCAGTTCGCTGCGCTCGCCCTTCTTCAGCTCGACGTGAGCCGCGATCGCCTGCGAGCGAAAGCGGTTGATCAAATAGGTGAAGCCGTTGCTGTTGGCGTCCACATAGGGGTTGTCGATCTGCCAAGGGTCGCCCGTCAGCACGATCTTCGAATCGTGGCTCATTCGTGTGATGACGGTCTTGACCTCCAGCGGCGTCAGGTTTTGCGCCTCGTCGATCACGACCATGCGGTTGGCGATGCTGCGTCCGCGGATGTACGTCAGCGGCTGGATCTCGACCAGATGCGAGCGCAGCAGCGCCGCGGCGTCGGCCACGCCCTTCACCGGTCCGCCGCTGTCGAGCAGAAACTCAATCGTGTCGAGGATCGGCTTCATCCACGGATCGAGCTTGCGGGCCACGTCGCCGGGCAGATAGCCGATGTCGCGCCCGACCGGCACGATCGGACGGCAGATCAGCAGACCGCGATAGGCCTTCTTGCGCAGCGTTTGCTGCAGCGCGGCGGCGATCGCCAGCAGCGTCTTGCCGGTGCCGGCCTTGCCCATGAGCGTGACCAGGTGGATGCGCTCGTCGAGCAGGGCGTCGATCGCGAAGTATTGCTCCTTGTTGCGCGGGCGAATGCCCCACAGGCCCTTCTCCGGATCGGCCAGGCGCATCAGGTGCTTGGCGTCCGGCTCGACGCGGGCGAGCGCCGTGCCGTTTTCGCCCGACGCGCCGCGCAGCAGCACATATTCGTTGGGCAGCAGCTCCGGATTGTCGATCGGGATGCGCCCGCTTTGCTTGAAGTGCGCTAATTCCGCGTCGGTCACGGTCAGATTGACCTGACCGCTATAGAGATCGGAGAGGCGCACGTGATCCGACTCATAGTCCTCGGCGCGCAGACCGGCGGCGTCGGCGCGGATGCGCAGATTGATGTCTTTCGTGACAATGACCGCCGGCCGGCTTGGCTGCTCCTGCTGCACAGCTCGCGCCACGCGCAGGATTTCGAGATCGGCATGTCCGTTGGACTCGGTGAAAATCGAGTTCGGATCGCAATAGACGCGGAGCCGCCCGCCGTTCTGCAGATCGACCCCCTGGGCCAGGCTGTTTTCGCCGCGCAAGCCGTCGAGCAGGCGGACGACCATGCGGGCGTTGAAGCCGCGATCGGTGACCTCTTTCTTGAAGCGGTCGATCTCGCCGATCACGCCGACGGGGATTACCACGGTGTTGTCGGCAAAATGAAAAATCGAGTGTGGATCGTGCAGCAAAATATTGGCGTCGAGCACGTAATTTTTCTGCATCGGGGCAGTCTAGCACGCGCGTTGCAACGCGACAAAACGGTGAATTGACAGCTTCGGTTCGCGGACATGTCCACGCGGCGCGAGCCGGCGGCCCGGCGGACGCGCACGTGGCTGTGACCGCGGCGCTCA
>CAYQLG010000012.1:0-56060 GCA_964418235.1 uncultured Planctomycetales bacterium | reverse complement strand
CGCGCGGCCGGGCATGCCGCCCAGCGCGCTGACGTGCCGGGCGGCGGTCCAGTTCGAAAGGCCCGGCCCATACACGAGCGTCTCGCCCCCTTGCAGCGTCGGCAGCCGCGCGGCCAGTTGCTCAAGCGAAAGCGGCCCGACGCTCTTCCCGTTCTCGGCGTAGTACCAATCCATGCTCATGGTTGCGTGATCCTCGTCGTTTGAGACATCCGTATGGTGTGGCGCTGGTCTCCGACCGGCGGGTGTTTGCACCGGTCTCCGACCTGTGCATCCTCACCGGCTGCATCAATTTGAATATCGCCATGTATGCACTGACTACTTGCAAAGAGCGGGTCACAGACCCGCTCAAACACATCACCGGTCGGAGACCGGCGCCACACAAAAACATCGCCGGCTTGAGACCGTCGCAGCACGATCACTACTTTCGCGCGCTGCGCAGGAAGTCCTTCACCGCGGTCTGATGCTGGGCGATCGTTTTCTTCGGGCCGGTGGCGCGGACAAACCAGTTGCCCTCGCCCGTCTCGAGGACAGCCCCGATCATGCGATAGTTGTCACGCGGGTCGAGGCTGCCCATGCCTGGTCCCGGCGTAAAGCGCCCGCTGATATCGATCAACGTCACTTTCATCCCTTCCGCAGCCAGCTCCTCCTGCTGGATATCGGCGGCGGGCACCGGGTCGCCGTTCTCCGTGCTGAACTGGCTTTTCCATCGCTCAAGGTTTTGCGTCACCGAGCCGCCGTCGGTCCGGCCAAAGAAAAAGACGACCAACTCGCCATCTTCCGTATCGCCTTCGGCGGCGGGCAACGAATATTGCGCTTTACGCAAATTGCTACGAACCGGCTCGGCTCGCCAGCTCTCCGGCTTGGCAAACTTCAAGTCTCCCGGCGCGGGGGCGGTCGGCGGCGGGGCTAACGCACCCTTTGGCCCCGGCGTCAGCGGCGGATGGTTGGGCGGCAATCCGTCGGCGGAGGGCGCCGCCGCGCTCGGCTTCAGCGGCGGGTGACCCGGCGGAAGCGCGGCGTCGCCGGCCGGCTCTGACTTCTTCCCGCCGATCATCTCCCGCAGCGCGGCCAGATCACGTTCAGTCGGCTGCGTGGCGGCGGGGTCGGCGCTCGTGCCCAACGGGACCGCAACGGGGGTCTTGGTTGTCGCATCGGTCTGGGCAGTCGCGGCCGCCGGCTTTGCGCCGGCCTCCGTCGCCGCCTTGCCGCCCGCATTGCCGGCCGGCTGCTGCTCACAGCTGGACAGCAAGAGCATCCCCAACAAACATCCGCTCGTCACGCACGCTCGCATCCGCGCCAACATGATTCGTCTCCGACACCGGCACGATTCCGTCGCGTACGCCGCTCGGAACCACCCGTATCTTTGCCGATAATAGCGTAGATGGGTATGTCGGCGTCGGTTGGGTGAGATCCGCATGGCTCAGCCAAGAAGATGTGAGAGTTGTCGTTGCGAGCCTATTTCGCCGCAACCCGTAGGTCGCTGCTTGAAACACCGGCCAACAGGGGCGGCGCATTCTCGCTGTTGTCGCAAAGATGCGCCGGTGGGCCGGCATCTTGCCAGTTCCAACACAGGCTGGAGGCTTGCCCCATCGATGTTCATCGAATCGATGAAAACAGAAGACGGTTGCACCGAAGTCGCCAAGCCGGCAGGCCCACTGGTTTTGACGCCGCTGTCGGCGTTCCGTACTCTGCGAGCGTGGGTTCGTACGTGGGGCGTGGCGTCGTGGTGGAACGGTTCGGCAATCGGCGTGGCACGCAGTGCGCTGAGGACGGTCGCATAAGATCAGTTGAACAGAATTGGAGCAGTGGTATGCGCCTCATGCGAGAGATGAAGCCCAGTTCAAATCTTCGTCGCAGCGTGCATAGCATGCCGATATAACCGCCATGTCGCAATTTCTGACGCAAATTCCGCGCCAAGCGCTGCAACAGCAGCAACGCCTGACCCCGCAGCTCATTCAGGCGATGGACATTCTGCAATTGCCGATGCTGGCGCTCGAAGCGCGCATCGCGGCGGAGATGGACGCGAACCCCGCGCTCGAATATGCCCCCGGAGATGAGGAGGGCGGGGCGGCGGACGAAACCCCCGCGCCCGTGGAGAAGGAGTGGGCCGACGGCGAACGTCGGCTGGACGTACAAGAGGGCAGCCCGGAAGAATTCGAACGGCTTGATCGGCTCGTCACCGAATATGACTGGATCGAAGAGGACGAATATCGCGGGCGGCAATCCCATACGGCGCTGAGCGAGGCGGGCGATGCCAAGCAGGACGCGATGTCCAACGCCGCCGCCCGCCCGGTGGGGTTGCAGGAGTTCCTGCTTGAGCAGTGGGCCTTCGCCGACATCGATCCGCGCACGCGCGAGATCGGCGCGAGAATCATCGGCACGCTTGATGAAGCCGGGCGGCTGACAGGGCCGCTCGAAGCGCTGGCCGCCGACGTGCAGCCGCCGGCCAGCGCGGAAGAGTTAGATGGGGCGCTCTTTGAGGTGCAGCAACTGGACCCGCCGGGCGTCGCCGCCCGGACGATCCAGGAGAGCCTGTTGTTGCAGCTCGATGCGCTGCCCGGAAATCATGACTTGACGCGGCGCATCATCGCGGAGCATTTCGACGACCTGCAGCGCAACCGGCTGCCACAGATTGCCAAAGCGCTGAGCGCAAACGTCGAGCAGGTGAAGGACGCGATCGCGGTGATGGCGCGGCTGTCCCTGTCGCCGGGGCTGGACGTGGTCGAGCGCAGCGCACCGGCGATCGTGCCCGACCTGACGGTGGAATTCAACGACGACGCCGGTCGCTACGACGTGCGGCTGACCCGCGGAAATTCGCGCGAGCTGCACATCGCGCCGGAATTTCGGGCCTTGCTCGAGCAGGCCCAGCATGACAAACAGACGCGCGACTTCGTCAAGCAGAAGATCGAGGCGGCGGGGGCGATCATCGACGCCGTCCGCTATCGGCGTGAGCGGCTGCTCGAAGTCGCGAAGGCCGTCGTCGAGGCGCAGCGCGACTTTCTCGATTACGGCGAGCAGCACCTCAAGGTGCTGCGCATGAATGATCTGGCCGAGCGTTTTTCGTGTGACCCCTCGACGATCAGCCGCACGGTCGATGACAAATACATGCAGACGCCGCGGGGCATCTTTCCGCTGCGGCGGTTCTTCACGGGCGGCACAGAATCGGAAAGCGGCGAAGTGCTGGGCTGGGACAGCATCAAGGCCAAGGTCGAGGAAATCGTCGCCAAAGAGGACAAGCGCGAGCCGCTCTCAGATGATGCGATCGTGGAACTGCTGCATCAGCAGGGCATCGAAATCAAGCGCCGCACGATCGCGAAGTATCGCGCCCAGCTCAACATCCCGCCCAAGCATCAGCGGAAGCGCTATTAGAACGTTTGGATGATTAGCGATGTCGCTTATTACGGCGCCGCGACCGTAAGGAAGCAGTCATGCTTGCAGAGCCGCGACCGTAAGGAAGCGGAGATTCACGCACAATCTAACCACTCCATTACGGTCGTGGCTCTGCCAAACGACAGGCCAATACTGAATTACTGAAGCCCTGTAGCGTCGGCCCTCCGTGGCCGACGGCGAGTTCTTGAACCTGCGCCATCGGATCGGAACGCTTGCACGCCAAGATTCCGCGCGCGCCCAGCCGCGCGCCAGGCCACGCGCAACAAAAGGCCCTTCGAAACAGGCGGGCGCATCGCCCGCTTGCTGCGAAGGGCCGACATCCAAGCCATCCTGTCGAACAACCGGATGCCGCCGGCGCTATTTCACCGGCGGATCAATCGGCCAAAGCGGGCAGTTCACATCGGCGCAGCTCACGCCGGCGCCCTGAAACTCGCCACCAAAGATCAGGCATTGGATTTCGGTGATCTCGTCACAGAACGATCCGCCCAGCCCCGGAATGCAGCACGCGCCGACCGGGCCGGGGTCGCCGCAGAGCGTTGCCGTGCACGCAACGCCATCGCCCTCATAGCTGCCGCCAATGGCGACGCACTCGGCTTGCGTGGTTATCCCGCACGCCGGCGGCAGCACCGGGAAGCAACACGCGCCGACCGCGTCGCACACGATCGTGCCGCAAGTCGTGCCGTTGCCGCGATAGACGCCGCCCAGCGCTGCGCACGCGCTCGAGGTCAGCGACGTGCATGAGCCGTCATCAAGGCAGCACGCCCCGGTCGGCTGTGGGCAGCCGCCACAAGGCGTGCCCGCGCCTTGAAACGTGCCGCCCGCACGGGTGCAATCGCGCGACGTGAGCTGTCGGCATGAGCCATCGGCAAAGCAGCAAGCCCCGCGCCTTGGCGGGGCTGCCTCCGCCGGCGCCGGTCCGCCGGTCGAAACCGGCAGCGTCAGCACCAGCGCCAACCCCGCGCCCAGAACGAGCACAAACGATCGCAATTGTCTCAGCATGAAATGCTCCTTGTGGTTCACACGACGGGCGCCGCTCGCGTCGCCCGGATTAGAGCCTGAATACTACATTCTCGCGGGTGGAGCGGCAAGCGACGAGTGCGACGTAAATCATTGTGAGTCGTCGTCTGAATTGAAGGAGCAACCGGGCATCAGCATCGCCGCTGATCTCGAGTGTGCGCGGGCCGAAACGAAAGTCCGGCGCTGCGGAGAGCGGTGACGCTCTCGGGCGGGTCAGTTACCGAACCGGTTCTATTTGCATAGTCGTCGCCAATCGCCGGGTCGGCGCCCGTTGCATAGTCGGCGCCCATTGCATAGTCGGCGCCCGTTGCATAGTCGGCGCCCGTTGCATAGTCGGCGCCCGTTGCATAGTCGGCGCCCATTGCTGCGGCGGCGCCACTCTCCGGGTCGGCGCCCAGTGCATAGTCGTGGCGCGTTGCAGGGTAGGCGACTGTTGTTCGGGCGGCGTCAGTCGCTGGGGCGACGCAAGCGGCAGGGTCGGCGTGAGTTGCGGGGTCGGCTTCAGCCGACCGGTCCCTGCCACCGGGCTTCAGCCGGTGGCGGGCGGGGGGAGTTCGGCGCTGCTTCTTCTCCGCCCGTCGCGGCTGCATCAGCCGGCTTCAGCCGGTCTTGCGACACGCAAACCATGATCTGCACCAAACGGCTGGCGCCGAATGTCCGGCTGAAATCAAGCGCCCCAACCCCTCACTGAAGTTGGGGGCAGCGACCGACCGGCTGAAGCCGGCCAGCGCAACCCGCCGCTGCCCCGAATCGATCGATCCGCAGGCTCGACGGGCATGCAGACTAAGCGCGAAAGCCGCAGCGAAAGGAGAACCCGAGCGCGTGTCGCCCCACTTTCGCGCTGCCCCAGCGCCACGGACGGACTCACAAACGTAGCGCTGAACCCGTCGCCAAACGATCAGCGTGATAGCGTTGACACTGCCGCCCGCAGAGGTACAATGCATTGCTTCGCTGCGAAAGGCGACACGCCTGTCGGCGGCGAGTTGGTGACAACAAAAAAGCAGTTGGGGCCGTAGCTCAATTGGTTCAGAGCGCCGCCCTGTCACGGCGGAGGTTGCGGGTTCGAGCCCCGTCGGCCTCGTTTTCCTGACTGCCCGCTATTTTCGCTTTTGTCCGTTCTTCTGGCCGTTCGCTGGTCATCGTGGTGTTATTGTCACGCCGTCCGCGTTGTTTTTATCTGCGGCTGTATTGCGGAGTAGGGTTGGGTATCCGCGTCCAAGGCCGAGTCGCATAGCCGTCACGCGGCAGGATGACAATCGCGGCGTGTTCTACGTGTGAACGGGGATGCGCTTGATCCGGTTGCGACCGATTCGCGGCCGCTTGAATCTCAACCGCTGTCCGCTGGTCGCGTTTTCACCTGGTCACATGATTTCTTGCTCGGCTTTCGCTCACGCTCCGCCAAGCTTCCATTTTCGTTACGGGAATCGCGGAAGAGCGTTCCGACGTGTCGGCGTGAAAAATGGCCTTTGTTCGGCGTGGGACGCACGGGCCGGAGGCCCGCGCTGCCCGTTTCAAGCCCGAAAAACAAGCTGTGACAGACTACTAGTGTTCCGTCAAACTTGATTTTCGGATGAAGCGGAATGTAGCTCCGGCGTCACGGTGTGGAATCAGTGCCGATGTTTGTTGTGGGTAGCACGGGCCACAGGCCCATGCTACCCGCGTATCGAACCTGAAAAGTGAACTGTGACAGACCACTAGAACGTGCGAACGCAGTACTCATTGCCGAATTCGATGCCCTGTCCCGCCTGGTTGCTGATCTTCGTGATGCACTTCCCCTTGGGCACGAAGAAGAGCAGTCCCAGCCTGGCATCATCGGCCTGCAACTCGTTGAGCTTGATCTCCTGAAAGTCGAGTTGGCTGCGGAAGGCGGTCACTTCGGCTTCATCGTCGTGGTTCACGAGGAACATCTCGACGTATTCCTCGCCCTCGCGCGTCACCACCGCGTAATAGCCCATCAGCGGATAGCGATCACCCGATTTATCGATCGCAAAGTACTGGTTGGTTTTGCCGCCGACATAATTGAAGACGCCGCCCGCGAGCGATTCGGCCTGTCGCGCCTTTGTCTCGAGTGTGAAGACGCGCTTGCCGTCGGGGTTCTTGAAGCGGCTGACGCGCGGATTGTCCTTGGTTTCGAGCCGCTTGCGGTCGCCGGTCAGCCGCCCATACGAGAACGTCGGCTCCCCCTCGACCCGCACGACCTCCAGACCCGATTGCCCCTGTAGCACGTCGGGCTTCATCTCAAACGGCAGCCGCGCCTCGTCTCCGGTGTTCGAGAGCACAGCATCGATGAAGCGGGCCATGCCCGAAGCCTGGTCCGCGCCTGTGCCGGGCTTGCGCACGGCGAGACGCTTCTCCGGCGGCGCTTTGCGCAATTGCTGGTCGGTCACGGCGATCCGGGCGAAGCGGCGATACTCGATGAAGCGCGGGCGGAAGTCCTCCGGCACTTCAAAGTAGAGGTCAAACTTCGTCTCGGCCTCCGCCGGCACGCAGAAATCATTGTCGATGTCGACCAGGCGGAAGTTGTCGTCCACCTTGGGATCCGCCCCGCCGATGATGCGCGGCACATAGTCGAAGGTCTTGTCTTCTCCGAGATACTTCTGTGTTCCGACCAGGCGGAACTGCGTCGGGCGAAAGCGATGATCGCTGCTGTGCTTGCCGCGGTCGCCGGCGGCCGGCGTGAGCGCGACGCGCACGCCCAGCAAGCGCAGGCCGGAGCGCGGCTGATAGGTTTGCCGCTCATAGTTGGGGTCCTCGGATTCCTTCGAGGGGTTTTCGGCCCGATAGCGCACTTCCATCTCGGAGGTTTGCACCCACCATTCGACTGCCGAGAAGCCGTCCTTGAAGCCGTCGCCGTCGCGATCGCGCGCCGGGGCGGTCATCGATTCTTCCTGGACGGTGTTGCCGGTCCAGAAGACCCATTGCGGAAAATCAGGATAGACGCTCTCGAGCGGGACACCGCCGCTGAGCGTGCCGCGGCTGAGCATCATCGCGAAATAGGTCGCGAAATAGTCGGGCGAGAGCCAGAAGCTGTGCGTCTCAAATTGCGTGCGCTTGTCAGCGTCCTTGCGGTTGCCTTCACTCCGTGCCTGGCGGGCATAAATGCTATCCGGTCCGCCGAAGGGCAGCATCAGGAAACCCAGCAGCAGTGTGCCGACGGTCAACTCGGCGATCAGGAAGCCGCACAGCCCGCCGCCGATCCAGTCCACCATGAGCGGAACGCGCACGTTGCCGCGGATGTAGGCGTCGGCGATGCTGCGCAGCACAAGCGTGGAGACCAGAAAGAGCAGAACGAACGCGCACGCCGTCGAGTAGGACGGATGCAGCCCCTGGGACGTGAGAAAGGCATTGAGCGGCGCCCAGAAGCCGAACGTGACGGCCAGGCTCACAATCGTGCAGAAGAGGTTGATGATTCCGCTGAAAAAACCATAGATCGAATTGAGGAATGTGATCCCCAGGATCAGCACCAGCGAGACGATGTTGAGCACCATGCGTATGCATCCTCATGGATAGCCGCGGGGCCACAGCAGGCCATCCGCCAAAGATCATTCACACATCCAGCGCCTAGGCGCTCGGCGCTTTGACGCCGGCGGCCTGGCTCGGTCCGCTCTTGGCCGGCGGGGCCGGGTCGGGCGCGCGGGTGGCGCGGATCACTTCCTGAATGCTCGTCGCGCCCTCCAGCACTTTGTGCAGCGCGTTTTGCTGCAGACCCAGCCCGCCGCGCTTCGTTGCGACGTTCTGAATCTCAGCAAAGGTCGGAGCCTTGCGGATTACGTCGCGCATCGCGTCGTCCAGGATAAACAGATCGAAGACCGCCGCTCGCCCGACGTAATTCGTGCCTTGGCACGACTGACAGATGATCGGATTGCCTTGCTTGTCGTAGGCCGGATCGGGCGGACGATAGAGCACTTTGTCCGCCGGCATGTTGAGCTTGCGCATCATGGCGGCGTCGGGCTTGTAGGGCTGCTTGCAACTGGGGCATAGGGTGCGGACCAATCGCTGGTTGACGATCGCCGTCAGCCCGGAAGCGGCGATCTGCTTGTCGCCGACCAGCCCGAGCCACTTCTTCAGCGCGTCAAAGACATCGACCGCCTGAATCGTGACATAGACCTTTTGCCGGGCGGCGGCGGCCTTGGCGAGCGTGAGGGCCGTTTCCGCGTCGCGCACGTCGGGCACGAGCAGGATGTCCGGATCGGACCGCACCGCCCGCACGGTTTCGGAGGCGAGCGTCTTGTCGCCGCCGGGCGTGAAGATGTTCTGGGTGATGTTGTCCAGCTCGACTTCGCGGCTGGTCTCGACAGACTGAATGTTGAGCAGGAACGCGTCGTGACTGCGTGCCAGGCTGTAGATCGTCGTGGTCAGGCCGCTGCCCGGCGTGCCGGTCAGGAGGATCAGCCCCTTCGGCGCGTTCTTGAGTTGCTCCATCTGCTCGAGCTGCTTGGGGGTGAAGCCCAGGTCGGCGATGCGCATCTTGGTTTCAGACGAGAGGATGCGGAGCGTCAGCTTTTCGCCGGCGGTCGAGCCGTCCGTGCGAACCCGCACCTCATATTTATTCTCGCCGATCGCGGCCCAGATCCGCCCGGTTTGCGGCTTGCGGCGTTCTTCAAGATTCAGCCCGGCGATGCCCTTGAGAAAGGCGATGATGCCGTCGGCGTCCTGGCGCGTCATCGATTCGCGCTCGGTCGAGACGCCGTCGATCTGATAGACCGACTTGACCGCGCCGGCGGCGGGAACCAACTCGGCGACGGCGGCGCGCCGCCAGAAAATGTCGAACAGCATTTCCTGGAGCAAGGCATAGTGCTGCTGCTGCGCTTCGTCATCGGGAATCGAGACGCCCTTCTTCTGGCTGTTCGAAAGCCGCACGCGCTCTTTGACCTCGCGCTTTTTCTTCTTCTTGCCGCTGAAGCCCTCTTTCTGAATCCGCCGGAAATGGGCGGCGGTCAAGACGCGGTCGTTCTCCGGCACGAGGCCGTTGCGATGAATGACGTACACCAGCATCAGGGCCAGGTTCGCCACGGCGAAGATGATGAAGCCGATGGCGAAATGGCTGATGACGAACGTCAGCAGCATCGTGACAAGCCCCAGCCAGAGCGTGATCAGGTTCCAGAGGATGCGATACGTGTTGACCACGATCGTGTCCTTGTCCACCCACTGTGCAAACAACGCCCAGCCGACAAAGACCACGAAAATCGCCAGCAGTTTCCAGGGATTGATGAAAATCTCGCTGGTCGGCGCCTGCGCGAGCAGGCTTTGCCAGCCTTCTCCGGCTGCGATCATGCACACGCTCCCAATACCGTCTGGTCGAACCGTCGCTCCTGCCCCAAAAACGCACTGGGCCGCCGCACTACCGCCCAGCCCAGGGGCAGACGCGCAAGTTTACCCCCGATGCCACATGGCGACGAGGGGGCGAGCGGTTCAGCCGCATCGAAGCGGCGCGTGCCGCTGAGGAAGCTCAGCCGGCCCTTTTCATCTTTCGCCCGGCTCGATACTATGACGCTCCGTTAGGCGAAGAACTCGCCAACCAGTCGGCGACTCGCTCGCCACGCCCCACCTTGGAGAGGTGCCCGAGCGGCTTAAGGGGTTGGTTTCGAAAACCAATGTAGGCTTTGTCTACCCCGGGTTCGAATCCCGGCCTCTCCGTTTTTCTCCGCATGATCCCGGCGATCCGCCGGCCCTTTTCACCCACGCCACCGTCGCTTGCGATAAACTGACCGCGTTGGTTCAGCGGCCCGCGTGGCTGATTCGGCCAGCGGTCATTGCCGTCGACTTCGGCGCCGCCGCTCGGCCACCCCCGTGCATCGCCGCTCGTTGGCAGGAGGTTTTCGATATGCGCAGCGTCTGTATCGGTATGGTTCTGCTGGGAGGATTGAAGATGGTTGGCGCCGATGTCGTTCCCCCGGATTCGCCGGTGACGATCGCGCTTCGGCGGGCCGAAGAGGCGATCGCGAAGATCGTCGCGATCCCGGATGAACAGCGCACCTTCGAAAACACCTTGATACCGATCGACGATTTCATCGTCCGGCTGCGCCTCGAAACGGAGCTGGTGCAGTTCATGAACTATGTCTCGCCCGACGCGGCCATGCGCGAAATCGGTCGTCAGGCCGAGGAGGACATGCGCAACTGGTACACGCATCTCAAGACGCGCGAAGACCTCTACAAGGCCGTCAAGGCCTGTGCCGACAAGCTCAACGGCGGCCCCGGTCTGAAGGGCGAGGGCAAGCGTTTCTTTGAGCACACGCTGCGCGATTATCGCCGGGCCGGCATGGAGCTGCCCGCGGAGCAACGGGCCGAGGTCAAGCGGCTCGAGCTGGAGCTGAACAAGCTGACGCTCGACTTTGAGAAGACCATCCGTGAAGACGAGACGATCCTGCCCTGCCGCGCGGAGGAGCTGAAGGGCGTGCCCGAAGTGACGCTGAAGTCGATCCCGCGCAGCGGCGACATGTATCTCGTCGGCATGGATTCGCCCACCTACACCGCGGTCATGACCTACTGCGAGGTCGAGCCGACCCGCCAGAAAGCCTTTATCGAGTACAAGCGCCGCGGCGGCAAGCGCAACGTCGCGACGCTCGAAAAGATGCTGGTCTTGCGCTCGAAAATCGCGACGCTGCTCGGCTACAAGACGCCGGCCGAGTATGAGTGCGAAATTCGCATGAGCAAGAACCCGGAAGCCGTCCGCAAGTTCTACGCCGAGGTGCGCCCGCTGATCCGCAAGAAGGCGCAGCTTGATTTTGACGAGTTCACCAAGGCCAAGCGCGAACACACCAAGGACCCCGCCGCGATGTTGCAGGGCTGGGACCAGATGTTCTATGAAAACCACCTGCTGAAGACGCAATACAAGGTCGATTCGGAGAAAGTGCAGGAGTACTTCCCGCTGGAGGCGGTGATCCAGGGTTTGTTCGCGTGCGTCTCGAAGATGTACAGCCTCGACATCCGCGACGTGACTGAGCGGGCCGAATCGATGCTCCTGCCGACCTGGCACAAAGACGTGAAGCTCTACGAAGTCTGGGACACGACCGGCCCGGAGAAGCTCGGCGAGTTCTTCCTCGACCCCTATCCGCGCGAGGGCAAGTACAACCACTTCGCGTGCTTCTCGCTCTATCCGCGGAAAATCTGGCCCGACCGCACGGCCCGCAAGCCGGTCGTCGCGCTCGTCTGCAATTTCCCGCCGCCGGTCGAGGGGCAGCCGGCGCTGATGAAGCACGAAGACGTCGAGACATTTTTCCACGAGTTCGGCCATTGTCTGCATGGGCTGTTGACGATGAATTGGATGGGAGCGTATTCGGGGACGGCGGTGGCACTCGATTTTGTCGAGGCGCCTTCGCAGATGTTCGAGAACTGGGTCTGGAACAAGGAGGTGCTCAAGACCTTCGCCCGGCATTACAAGACCGGCGAGCCGCTGCCTGATGAACTGATCGAAGCCATGATCAAGGCCAAGAATGTCGGCTCGGGCCTGCGGGCGGAGCGGCAGGTCTATTACGGCATGGTCGATCTGGCTTATCACACCGCCGCCAACGGCATCGCCGACACGACCAAGCTCGGCTTGGAATTGATGAAAGAGTGCGAGCTGTTTCCGCCGGTCGAGCAGACCTGGTTCCAAGCCGGCTTTGGCCATTTATCGCACTATCAATCGGGCTATTACAGCTATCTCTGGTCACAGGTCTATGCGCAGGACATGTTCACGCCCTTCAAGGAGAAGGGGCTCCTGAACAACGACGCGGGCATGTACTACCGCAATCACGTGCTCTCGCGCGGCGGCACGATGGACGAGCTGGAAATGATCAAAGGCTATCTGGGCCGTGAGCCGAAGATGGAGCCGTTCCTGGAGTATCTCGGGCTGAAGTAACCGACAACAATGCGGCGCTCGTGGCTCACCCCGCCAGCAGGGCGCCGATCTGCTCGACGATCGTGCGATATTTTTCGGCGATGGCCGGAAACGGCGCAAACTCATCGGCGAAGCCCTTTAGCGTGCGCAGCGTCCGCTTCACCGTGCCGAGCACGCCGGCGTCAGCGGCCTTGGCGGCGGCCTCGGCGACAGCTTGCACTTCACGCATCGCCTCCCCCGCGACATCCGGCGATACGCCCGCCTGCGGTGCGTCGCGCAGAAGCGCCGCCAGCTCTTCGATCAGCTTGATCGCTTGGGCGCGCTCCGCGGTTGCATGCGGAGGCGCGCTTCCGATGCATTTCATCACGACGCCATAGAGATCGCCGAGATTGATGTTCGATCCGGTGACATGGCCGCCGATGAAGAGCGTGCGGCTTTGATCGACCTGGGCACTGCGTCCGCGGGCCTGGGCCACCGCTGCGCTGGCGGCCGGGCCGGCCAGGCCCTCCAGCAAATCGCGCACGAATGTGCTGCGCTGCTTGGCGCTGTTGCCGGCCGGAGCGTTGGCAGTGGCCGGCGTGTTGGGGGCTGGCGGGGTGCTCTCGTTGGTGTGGTCTTGGTCGCTCATGGTTGGCCGCCTTGAGTTCAATTCCCGCGTGTACCGCCGCCCGGGGTCGGCGGATTAGCCAGATAACGCTCCACAATCATCGGGGCCGTCATGCCCACGACCAGCGCCCCGAGCGGCGGCTGAATCTCGCCGGATGCGCCGAGCGCGACCGCCAGCACGCCGCCGATGGATAATCGTAGCACTGCCGCGATCAGATAACCCGGCCGCATAAACAGGCCAAACTGCTCCGGATGTTGCTTGAGCACCTTGACGATCTCGAGTCCATCGACCATCAAGCCGCCGAGCGCCCCCCATAAGAAGCAGGTATACCACGCGCTCGCCGCCACGCCGGCAATCACGTCGGCGGCGGCGCTCTCCGCCGCGGCGACTTGTGCAAGCAGCATCACCATCGATGTCCCCTTGGTTTACGGTTTTGAATCTCGACGCTTTCTTGTGTGAGCACGCCGCGCAGTTTCGATAGACCGCCCAGCCGCGTCAAATTTGTCGTCAAGGTTGATGTCGGCGTTCTGGAGATTTCCGTCGCGCACGGAGCGGAGCCGCGCCCTTGGCGGAGCCGCGACCGTAAGGAAGCGGAGATTCGCGCCGCGCCTGAGCGGACCCTCACGGTCGCGGCTCTGCTCATTGACCGCTGTTTGATTGCGGACGCACGGGCCGGAGGCCCATGCTACCCGCGCGATCGAGGGCGAACGGATGGGTTAATTGTCTTCCCCTTCGTCGCTCCGTCGCTTCGTCGCTATTCTCCGGCTTCTGCGGCGATCGAATCGCTCCCTCACGGTCGCGGCTCTGCTCACGGTCGCGGTTCGGTTGATTCTTGCAGGCGCTCATGTTTTCCGCGGTCCCTCACGCCTTCAACGGCGATAGGCCCAGGGTTTTGCGGATGCGGTTGGCTTCCTGCCAGGCGCGGGGGTTGTCGGAGAGGAACTTCGTGTAGCTCGACGTCGTGACGCCGAGGAATGCCGCCGCGTCTTGCGGGCGGCCGGCGAAGGCGGCGAGCGCGTCGAGCGCCAGGCCCAGCACGTGCATGTACGCCGCGTTGTCGGGGCTGACCTTCAGTCGTTGACCGACGATGCGGACGCTCTCGGGCCAGGTCAGGGCCTCGGGCAGGGGGGCGCGGAAGGCAATCGCGAGCGCCTCGCGCAGCCGGCGGAGGGCGTTGGCCGCGTTTTGATGTTGCGAGCGGCGCTCTTCGCCGGTGACGACGAGGCCGCTGGGCACGTGTTGCAGCCGGACGGCCGATTCGGTCTTGTTGCGATGTTGCCCGCCGGGGCCGCCGGTGCGATGCAGGTGCACGACGCACTCGCCGCGCAGGCGCTCGTCGGACAGTTCAAGCCGACGGCGCAGGTCAGCCTGTTCTTCCGGCGAGCGTTCATGGGGCGGGATGGGGGTCATGCGGAAGAGTGATGAGTAGCGAAATGGCGAGTAGCGAGTGAAGAACATTGATGTGAGAGGCGTTGCATTGCCACGGTGCTTCTCATCAGATCCCCAATGCCGCGCGCCTTATCACCTTATCACTTTTTCACCTTATCACTTTCTCACGGCCTTGCCGGCGCTATTCCGACAGCGGATTGACCACCAAGCCGCTCGCCAGCTTCGGATAGAAAAACGTACTCTTCTGCGGCATCAGGTCGCCGGCGGCGCAGACGTCGGCCAGCTCCCGCATCGTCGTCGGCTGCATCAGGAAGGCTGAGCCGTCCGTCGCCACTGCCAGATCGACCGCGTCCCCGGCTGACTTGATGTACTGAATCTCCGGCGGTTGGCCATCGAGCAGCTTCGGCGTGATCACCCGATCGAGCAGATACGCATGCAGGAACGCCAGCCCGAGATGTCGCCACGCGGCGCTGTGCTCGGGTTCGAGCTGCGCGAGAATTTCCGCCGACCGCGGGCGGATCGCGCAGTAGCTCCGCGAGGCGTTGCTATAGAGGCCGACCGCCTGCGGCCCAAGCCGGGCCAGTTCCGCCTGCACCCCCTCGGCGGAGGTCGCGCGCAGGTCGATCACCTCCAACTCGGCGTCATGCCGCAACGACGAATCGACGTACCCCAGCGTCGGCAACACGCGATGCGTCGGCAGGATCAGCAGCCCCGTGTCTTCCATCCCGCAGAAAACGCACAGCACATAATTCGCCGGATGCTCCGGCGGCAGCTTGCCCTGTTGCGATTCGAGCCACTCGCGATAGAGCAAACTGGTGCCATAACGATGATGGCCGTCGGCGATGTAGATGGGCTTGTCCGCCATCAGCCGCGTCAATTCATCGATCGTCGCGCTTTCGGTGATCGCCCAAACGGTGCTCTCGATGCCGTCGAGCGTGCCTTGCATCAACGGTGAATCCGGCAGGGCGCGTTCGAGGCAGGCGAGGACGGTGTTGCTCGCGTCAGGATAGAGGCCGAAAATCGGGCTGAGGTTGCAGAGCGTCGCCTTGGTCAGGGCGAGACGATCCTCCTTCGGGCCGCCAAACGTCCGCTCATGCGGATACACGTCGCCTTCGCCAAAGGGCGTCAGTCGCAAGCGGGCAAAGAATTTCTTCCGCAGGTAGGTTGCGCCGCCGTGCGAATAGCGCTGAAAGTAGGGATAGATCGCCGGCCGGCTGTCGTGCGTGAGGACGCCTTGCCGCAGCCAAGCTTGCAGTTTTTCATGAACGGCCGAGTAAACCGCCGGCGGACCGGCCTCCTTCGCCGGGACGTGCGGGAGGTCCAGCTCGACGAAGTTATTGGGATCGCGCGCGAGCAGCGCTCTCTTATCGTCGGCGCTGAGAACGTCGTACGGCGGCGCGAGGCGCGTGCTAAGATCACGTGAGGAAGCGGTGTTGTATCGGATTGCGGCAAAGGGCCGGATCACACTCATCGGAAGCGTTCCTTTCGCACAGGTGTCCAGCCCTTCGGCCGAGCCGCCGATCGCCGCTGGAGTCGTGTCATTAACCGATTGTCCTTATTGGACTAATGGAAAAATAAACCTCGCAAAGTTCGGCTTCGGATGGGGTACTTTTCGTTGACTGCCTTTGCACCCACCGGTACATTTAGGAAACCGGTATATGCATTGGAGACCCGGTATCGATCCGAACGCCTGCGAATCTTCGTCCCTGCGGAGGAGTGCGTCAATGTCCTTGCGGCGGCATTTTGCCAGTTCTGTAACGGTGATCACATTCGCTGCGTGCACGTTCAGCCTGCTGTCGATCAGCGGGTGCCCGGTGCCGCAGCAGACTGTGGCGCCGCCCGCGTCGGGAGGCAGCCAGGATTCCGGCACGGATGATTCTTCCGGCGGACAAGGTGGCGGCGGCGGTACCCCGGTCGTGATTCGCCCGGTTCCTCCGGTCAGCAGCGATGATTCGCTCTCACAGCCGGGCGGGGCCGGCGGTGGGCGCTCGCCCATTATCGACAGCGGCGCCGGGCAAACCCCCAGTGGCGGCGGCGGTGCGGGCGGCGGCGGTCAGACGCCGGGCCAACCGGTGACCATTCCCATCACGATCGTCATCAGCAATCCGCAGACCTTCGATATCTTTGTTCTGCCCGGACAGCCGGCGCGCGTCGCCTATGAGGTGCTGGGCGGTAATCCGGTCACGGGCACGACGACAACGGTCAACCTGCTCGCCGATCGCGATGGCCGCGCCGGCACTGGCGACGAGATCGCCATTGCGACAGGTCTGCCGCTCACTGCGCCGGGCGGGTTGGATTTTGTGCCCAATCTGCCGGCGGGCGTTTACTTCCTTGGCATTCAGGCGTCGGACCGGCCTGGTTCGGTCGCGACCGAATTTGCGCGCGGCAAGCTGATTGTGGTCGGCGCGCCCAACGCTCAATTGCTCCAGCCGACGAATGACCTGCTTGTTCGCAATGACGCGAACGTGGTCGTCAGCTTCAAGATTCTCAGCCTGTCGGAGTCGGTCGAGTGGCAATTGCTGCTCGATCGCGACACCACTCCCAATGGCAACGAGATTGTCACGCCCGTTCAGGCGACACAGACGCCTTTGCAGGCGGGCGAGTTGACCATCACGCGCACGCTCACGCTGAGCGGGCTGGGCCTGACCCGCGGCGATTACTTCTTCGCCTTGCGCATTCGTGATCGGCAGTCGCAGGATCGCATCGTGCACCTGGCTCTGCCTGTGGGCGGCTTCCGGCGCATCACGATTGATGAGTCGCCGATTTTGCAGGTGAACACGCCGGTCTCGGCGGTGATCTTCACGCCGGGCACGACGATTCCGATTCAGGTCCGCGCGGGCGACCCCGAGGGCGCCGGCACGGTTCGCGTCTTCATCGACAACGACCGCTTCGTCAATGGCGGCGAGATTGAGATTGCGAACTTCGCGATGACCTCGACGCCGCAGGATCAAACGATCGATCTGGATATCGGCGCGCTCTCGCCGGCGCTGGCGCCGGGCACGTACAACATCGGCGCGACCGCACGCGACTCGCTCTCGCCGCAATTACCGGCGGTGAATGCGTACGCGCCGGGTTCGGTGCGCGTGAACGGCCCGCCGACGGTGACGATCCTCGCGCCGCTGACGGATGTGACGCAGACCTCTGCGGCGGGCACCGCGATCCAGATTCGCTGGAGCGTGAGTGATTTGCCGCCCCAGTTCCAGTTTGTCCGGATTTTGCGGGCGCTGGATCAGGCCCCGGCGGATGGCGTGCCGGATGGGCCGTGGATTGAGGTGCAGCGCTTCACCGGCGCCGCGGCGGCGGTGACATCAAGCTTCAGTCTCTCGACGGAACTGTTGGCGGGTCGCAACCTGATCGCGGTTGAGGCGGTGGACGACCTGGGTCTGGCCACGCTGCAGATCGCGCCGGGGCGCGTCACCGTGACGAACCTCCCGCCGACCGTGACGTTTGACCCGCCGCTGACGCTGGCGGGTGTGCGCGGCTCGGAGAATGTGCCGATTCGATTCCGTGTGAATGATCCCGAGGGTCGGCTCGCGGCGCAAGGCGGAGCGAATCCGGGCATCGAGTTGTTCGTGGCGGCGCCGGGGGCCGAGACGGTCCCGCTCTTTCCGCCGCTCAGCGAGTTGGTCTGGGGGCCGGGCCGCTCGAACGTGGGTCTGATCGACACGGCGCTGTTGGCGCCCTTCCTGGTCGATGGCAACGGCAGCTTCGTGATCGTTGTGAAAGCGCAGGATTTCGCCGGCAACGTGACGCGGGCACAGTTCCCGACGCGGCTCGAAGTGGACTCGCAGATTCCGGAGATCACAATCATCGAGCCGGCCTTCCAGCCGGGCGTGCTCAGCCGCGACCACCAGGGTCTGCTGAATTTCCGCGTGCGTGTCCGCGACACGTCGAACACGCGGATTACGATCGCGCTCGATCGCGACTTCAACCCGCTCGAGGGCACCGACGAAGTCGTCGTGGCGCTGAATGAAAACGTAGGTACGGGTGGCGGCACGACCGAGGTCGAATACACCGCCTCACTCGATCTGGCCGAGCGCATTCCCGCCTCGATTGATCCGACCACGCCGTTCCGCGTGCCGACGGGGCTTTACTACATCTTTGTCCGTGTGGAAGACGCGGTATTGCCGGGCATTTCGCTCTACGGACCGGATGATCCGACGCCTTCGATCCCGGATGATCAGACGCGCATCCGCATTCGCGATCGTCTGATTGGCACGATCGCCGTGTCTAGCTTTGATAACAGTGTTGACGGCGCGGTGCTTCGCGGCTTCAACGTGAATGACATGGCCGGCAGTTCGGCGGCCCGCTTCCCCGACGTGGACAACGACGGTCGCGATGAGTTCATGCTCGTGTCGCGCTATGGCAAGGCTTATGTCGGCTTGCTGTCGATGCCGGGCAACACGTACGGCTTTGGCGAGGCGTACATGATCTATGGCGGCGAGCAGCGCCTGCGAGGCGTGCAATCGCTGAACGCGGTTGGCCGCGGGTCGATTCCGGGGCTGATTTTGCCGGGCATCCGCAGCCCGTTGTTGGGGCCGGATGGCGCCGCCGGCGCGCGTTGGGTCGGCACCGACGGCATCGCCGACGTTACGGTCATTAACGACATGGACGGCGACAACCTGCCGGAGATGGTCTTCAGCTTCCCGCGGGTGGAATCGGTCAGCTTGCAGGTTGAAGGGCAGCAGTTCCCGCAGGTGCAACTGCCGCAGCTCAATCCGGACATCGGCGGCATGGGCAACCTTGAGTACAGCGCCTGGAACCCGGCCAGCCCGCCGATCCCGACCAACCCCAGCGCCGGCACGTGGAATGTCAACAAGGCTCAGTTCACGCGCGGCGGCGTGGTGATTGTGTCGAGCCACAATCGCATCATCCGCAATCGTTTGTTGACCAATCGTCGCAGCGACCGCGTGCTTGATCTGCACGAAGTCGGCCAGTTGTTCAGCGGCATGAGCCGCGCGCAGTTGAAGCAGTACATTCGTGAGGGGGAGCGGTTGCAACCCGAAATTGCGGTTTGCGGTACGGCCGAGAACCCGACCGAGACCGACGTTTTCAACTACCAGCTTGCCTGGGACGTTGTGTTCGAAAATCAGGCCCCTGGCGGCTTCCACATGCCGTGGACCGATTTGCCGGCCGATCCGCCATTGTGCAACCCGACTGTCTGGAATCCGAATGTGCTCAAGGCGCCGCCGGATGCCTTCGGTCCCAACGACACCGTTCCGGCGCTGGGAGCCGGCGACCCTCCGGCCTGGCCATGCGGACCGTCGACCGGCACGCCGCCCGTGTCGGCGCCGCCGGAGGATCGCTGCCGGCATCGCAGCGGCTGGTATGACTGGACGCGCGGCGGCATGCAGCCGTTCCCGTGTCAGGCGCTGACGTTCACGGGCGCGCTGCCGCAATCGTGGAATACGCAGCTCAACATCGACAACTTCCCGCCGATGACGTCGGATGCGTTCTGGTCAGGCTTCTACGAGGGCTTTATTCCGCCGTCGGGTTCGACGCCGGTGCCGGGTGAAACGACCGGCTCGATTCAGGTGCAGATTCTGGAAGACGCGATCGGCGCTCGTGTTCTGGGCGAGCACCGCGAGAGCCGCTTTGGAACATCGGTCGCCAGCGACAACACCTGGCTCTATGTTTCATCTCCGGATTACAACGGTCAGACCAAGTTTGTGCCGCAGTTGCTCTCATCGTCGGCGGGCGGAGATCGCACCAACGCGGGCGTGATTTTCCAGCTTCGCGTCGATGTGCGCAATCAGCCGGGCCAGCCGAATCGCGCGCAGCTCTGGATGGAGCGCAACCCGGACGCCCCGATTCTTTATCCCAACACCGACCTCGAGTTGCCAGGCCGCAACGACTACACAATGCCGATCCCGCATCAGTACATCATCGAAACATGCGGCTCTTCGCGCAATGTGCAGCTCTTCCCGGTCGGCGACCTGACCACGGGCGAACAGGATGGCTGTGTGCCGTCGTGGATTGCGGGTCGCGGCACCCCCGCGGACCGTTGCCCGCTCGGCACCTATCCGGTCGATACGGCCGGCTTCCTCATTCGCGACACGCCGCAACAGATCGTCGGGCCGCACATTAACTCGCGCATCCGTTATGTGCGGGCTTTGGCCGACTTCAACGGCGACGGCCTGCGCGACTTCGCGGTGGGTTCCGAGACGCTGCGCGAGAACTTCAACAACCCGTCGCCTTCGGCGTCCGGCGGCCCGCTTAACCCGAGCGGCGCCACGGTCGGCGGCGTGTTCATCATCTACTCGCGTCCGACCGGTGTCGCCGGCGACTATCTTCTGGAGCGCATCGCGTATGACCCGGCCAGCCCCGAGCGCCTCAACGGTGTGCTCATCAAGGGTCTGTCGGGCGCCTCAATTGGGCGCTCCTTCGGCAATGCCGGCGACTTCAACGGCGACGGCGTCGATGACGTGGCGATTGGCAGCCCCAGCACCGCCGGCAACGCGGGCGAAGTCGTCATTCTGCTCGGCTCACGCTCCGAGACGTTGCTCAGTCCAACCGGCGGCTGGACCTTCGATACTGACATCCCCAACCGCAGCGTTCGCTTCCGCGGACCAGCCGGAAGCCGGGCGGGCTTCAACGTCTCGCCCGCCGGCGATGTCGATGGCGACGGCTTCGGCGACCTCCTCGTGGCCGCACCTGGCGCCGCGGATCCGCGCGATCCGGCAACGCCCGGCTTCGTCGCGGGCAATCCTGGCGTGGTCTATCTCATCTACGGTTCGGTGCTCTATGGCTCGACGCCGGAAGCGAGCGGCACCGCCGCCACGCCGCTTAACCTCAGCGATGTCGGCACCGAGCGCGTTCCGGGCGTGGTTCTGGTCGGTCGCCGCACGGGTGATGAGTTGGGCGGCGGCTCGATTCCGGTGACGGACGTCGATCCGGCCGGCACAGATATCAACGTCGTGTCGGAAGGTCTCTCGGCCATCGGCGACGTCGACGGCGACGGGCTGGATGACATCGTCATCAGCGCGACGAAGGCTTCGCCGAACAGTCGCACGCGGGCCGGCGAGGTCATCGTGATCTATGGCAAGGGCGACTTGATCGGCGCGCCCTAAGCAGCGGTAAGCGACAGGATTGCCGCCTGACATCGGCGGGCGAATGTGGTTGATGCAACCATGTTCGCCCGCCGTTTTTTCGCGGCTGCGCTGTGGGCGCGGCGCAATTATTCGGTTGCGGGCAGCGGAGCAGGCTGGCCTCGCGTCAGCTTCGCATGGTCATGCTGGATTGCGCTGCGCTCTTGAAGGGGGGATGAATTCATACACGACGAGTCCTGAATGCTAGCCTCCGACCGGAGTTGATTCTTGTGCGATGACTTCACCGCGCGCAAGGAGCGCCTATAATCTTGCCGTGCCTTGCTGGCCAAGAAATGAGGTTCTGTGAGCGAAGCGTCTTCTGTTTGCGTAGCGAATCGTTCGGATCACACGCCGACATCCTCGTCCGTACCCACCCGTGCCCAATCCGGGAATGCCCTCACCCGCGCCTTTCGCAGCATTGTGGCGCTGGTCGATTCCTCCGCGCTGAATGAGGAGGCCCCCGATCCGCGTGTGCAGCGCACCGATCCGGTTCGCTGGATTCCCTATCTCGTGCTTCACCTGGGCTGCCTCGGGCTGATCTGGGTTGGGGCGAGCTGGACCGCGGTGATTGTGGCGGCCTTGCTCTACTTCACGCGGATGTTTGGCATCACGGCTTTTTATCACCGCTATTTCTCGCATCGCTCGTTCCGCACGACGCGCTTCGGCCAGTTCGTCTTCGCGCTGTGGGCGAATTCGGCGGCCCAGCGCGGCGCGATCTGGTGGGCTTGTCAGCATCGCCAGCATCACGTGCACTCCGATCAGGAGCCGGATGCGCACTCGCCCGTCCAGCACGGCTTCTATTGGTCGCATTTCGGCTGGCTGACGGCGCGCGACAATCTCGCGACCAATGCCCGTTATGTGCGCGACCTGCTGAAATTCCCGGAGCTGCGTTTCCTCGATCGCTTTGACATGTTGGTGCCGGTGGCGCTGGCGGCGGCGCTGTATGGTCTGGGAGAGCTGGCCCGCGTTTACGCCCCCGGTCTGGGAACCAACGGCTGGCAGATGCTCGTCTGGGGCTTTTTCGTCTCAACGGTCGTGCTCTTTCACGCCACCTGCTGCATCAACTCGCTGGCCCACATGCTGGGCACGCGCCGCTTCGCCACCAAGGACGACAGCCGCAACAGCATGTTCCTTGCGCTGCTGACGATGGGAGAAGGCTGGCACAACAATCACCACCGCTATCCCGGCTCCGCGCGGCAGGGGTTCTATTGGTGGGAGATTGACATCACCTACTACATCCTCAAGCTTTTCTCGTGGCTCGGCGTGATCTGGGATCTCAAGCAAGTTCCGGCGCATATCCTGGCGGATGCGCAGAAACCCGCCGCCCCGCGGGCCTGAGACGTGCCCGAGCGCGTCGCTATTGTCGGCTCGGGCATTTCCGGAATGCTCGCGGCGTACTTGCTGCACGCCCGCTATGACGTGACGCTATTCGAGTCCGCGGCGCGGCTCGGCGGGCACACCCACACGGTCACCGTCGCTGACCCGCGCGGTCCGCTCAACATCGACACCGGCTTTATCGTCTACAACGAGCGGAACTATCCCCATTTCACCCGCCTGCTCGCCCGGCTGGGCGTCGCAACGCAGCCCAGCAACATGAGCTTCGCGCTGCGCGACGAGCGCAGCGGCCTCGAGTATCAGGGCGACAGCATCAACACGCTCTTTGCGCAGCGGCGGAATCTGCTGCGCCCGTCGTTTTATCGCATGCTGCTCGACGTGGCGCGGTTCTATCGCCGCGCGCCCGAGCTGCTATCCGTCGCGCCGGATGCGCTGACGCTCGGCGAATATGTGCGCCAGGCGCGCTTCTCCGATATTTTCGTTCAGCAGCATCTGATCCCGATGGGGGCGGCGATCTGGTCGGCCAATCCGCGCGAGTTTCTTGAATTTCCCGCGCCCTACTTCGTTCGCTTTTGCCACAACCACGGCATGCTCAACTTTCGCGACCGGCCCTCTTGGCGCACGATCACCGGCGGCTCGATCGAGTATCTCCGCAAGCTCACCGCCCCGCTCGCCGACCGCATCCGGCTGAGCACCCCCGTCCGTGCCATCCGCCGCGCCGCCGATCGCGTCGAGATTGTGACCGACGGGCCGGCGGAGCGCTTCGACCAGGTGGTGCTGGCGACCCATTCAGACCAGGCCCTCGCTTTGCTGGCCGATCCCGCGCCGGAGGAACGCGAGATTCTCGGCGCCATGCGTTATCAGCCGAACGAAACCACCCTGCACACGGATACGTCGGTGTTGCCGCGAACGCGACGGGCCTGGGCCAGTTGGAACTATCACGTCCCGGCGTCGCCAAGTGAGCGCGCTACTATCACCTACAACATGAATATGCTGCAAACGCTTGCCAGCGATCAAACCTACTGTGTTACGCTGAATCGCGCGCCCGCGATCGACCCGGCCCGCGTGCTGCTCCGGCTGGAGTATCACCATCCCGTCTACACGTGTGCGAGCGTTGCGGCCCAGCAGCGCCATGCGGAGATCAGCGGCCGGCGGCGAACGCATTTCTGCGGGGCTTACTGGGGCTATGGTTTCCATGAAGACGGCGTGAATAGCGCGCTGCGCGTCGCGACCGGGCTGGGCATCAACGTTGACGCTCTGCTGTGCGCCCCGGCGGGCGCTGCGGGGGCCGGCGGGCATGCATAGCTGCATCTATGAGGGACGCGTGCGGCACCGGCGCATTGCGCCGGTCGCGCACGCGTTCGAGTACGGCCTGTTCATGATGTATCTCGATCTGGACGAACTGCCCACGGCGTTCTGCGGCCATCCGCTCTGGTCGGTGGAGGGGCGTGGGCTGGCGCGCTTTCGCCGTCGTGATCATCTGAAGACTTTTTCCGCCGGGCGCGACCTGCGTGACTGCGTGCTTGAGCTTGTACGCCGCGAAACCGGACGGGCGCCGGCGGGTCCGATCCGGCTGCTGACGCAGTTGGAGTATTTCGGGTATCGCTTCAACCCCGTGAGCTTTTTTTATTGCTTCGACGCCACCGGCGCGCACGTCGAGGCGATCGTGGCCGAGATCAACAATACGCCCTGGGGGCAGCAGCACTGCTATGTGCTGGCCGGCGGGCGCGAACGATCGTCGCGCGGTGACCGGCACAGCTTCGAGCTATCGAAGGAGTTTCACATCTCGCCGTTCATGGGGATGAATACCGACTATGTCTGGCATTTTTCAACGCCGGGCCGAGCGCTGGCGATTCACATGGACAATCTACACGTGCCGGCGGAGGTTGCGTCGGAAGGGTCGCGCGCGCCCGCAGTCGTCTCCGCCGCCTCCGCCGAACCGTTGCCATCGCATGCGATCGTCGCAGCGCCGGCTCGCATTGCCTCCCAGCGGCGCGGCGAGCGGAAATACTTCGACGCGACACTGACGTTGCGGCGGCGTGAGATTTCGCGGGTTGCACTGACGCGCGTATTGCTTCGCTATCCGTTCATGACCGCGCGCATCATCGGAGCGATTTATTGGCAGGCGGCGCGGCTGTGGTGGAAGCGCTGCCCCTACTTCGCGCATCCCGCGCAGGCACGCGGACCCGCGACACACCACGGATAAGCGGACAGACGCATCATCCGCCCGAAGACCCGAAACGCAACAGCACACGACACTCGGATTACAACCCTTGGATGGCCCTCGTATCGAGATGGAGACCGCGCTGCATGATGTCTGACGGGATCGTCCCCAAGAGCCGCGCTATTCGCGCCGCGGCCGGCCTCAATTCGTTCGATCGTCTGGCCCGGCGGCTGGTGCTTGGCCGGCTGGGCGCGCTGCGCCGCGGTCGGCTCACGCTGGCCGACGGCCCGAGCGACTGGAGTTTCGGGCAGAGCGCGGAACTCGATGCGCGCGTACACGTGCGCCACCCCAGTTTCTGGCGGCGCGTCGCGTCGGGCGGCATCCTGGGCGCCGGCGCCGCCTATGTCGACGGCCTTTGGACGTGTGACGATCTCACGCGCGTGGTGCGCCTCTTTCTGCAGAATGCGGCGGCGTTTGACCATCTCAATCGTGGTTGGGCGCGGCTATCGGCGCCGCTCTTGCGGCTGTTTCACGCCCAGCGCCGCAACACGCTCGCCGGCAGCCGCCGCAACATCGCCGACCACTACGACCTCAGCAACGACTTCTATGCGCTCTGGCTCGATGAGACGATGTGCTATTCGAGCGCGGTCTTCGCCCGCCCGGGCATGTCGCTGACCGAGGCGTCGATCGAGAAGATGGATCGCCTTTGTCGCAAGCTCGACCTGCGCCCCGGCATGCGCCTGCTCGAAATCGGGACGGGCTGGGGCGGTCTCGCGCTACACGCCGCGCAGCGCTACGGTTGCCACGTCACGACAACCACGATTTCACAACGGCAGCATGAGCATGCCCGCGCGCGCGTCGCGGCGGCGGGTTTGGAGCAGCGCGTCAACGTCGTGTGCGAAGACTATCGGCAGTTGCGCGGGCGTTATGACCGCGTCGTCTCCGTCGAGATGATCGAGGCTGTCGGCCACGAGTATTACGACGTTTTCTTTCGCACGCTCAGCGATCGGCTGGAGCCGCACGGGTTGGCCGCGCTGCAAGTGATTACCGTAGCCGATCGCTATTACGAGCAGGCCCGGCGCAACGTCGATTTCATCAAGCGCTACATCTTTCCCGGCAGTTGCATCCCATCGATCGGGGCCATGGCCGCGTCGATCGCGCGCGTGACCGATCTGACGTTATGCGACCTCGAAGACCTGACGCCGCACTACGCGGCCACGCTGCGCGCGTGGCGGGAGCGGTTCGTGCATGCCCTGCCGCAGGTGCGCGAGCTGGGCTTTTCCGAGGCGTTCATCCGCATGTGGGAGTTCTACCTGTGCTATTGCGAGGCGGGCTTCGACGAGCGGGCGACGGGGTTGGTCCAGCTTGTTTTATCGAAACCGCAGGCGTCGTGGGATGCGCTCGCCGCGGGGCGCGGCGCGCCGGCATGACGCGACTGCTGCTGAATTTATTGATCTTTCAGGCCGCGTGGTGGTTCGCCGTGCTCAGCGCGGCCGGCGGGCGGCCCAGCGCCGGACTTTGGGCGGGCCTGGTCGCGCTGGCGGCGCATCTGGCCAACTCTCCGGCACGGCGCAGCGAGGTGTGGCTCTTGCCGCTGCTGGCCGGCGCCGGTTACGTGGTGGATTCGGCGTTTTTTGCGGCCGGTTGGCTGAGCGCCGTCGTCGCGGCGCCGGCGTTGGATTCAAACGCCGCCGTGGCGGCCGTGGTCGCCGGCGGTGCGGCCTCATCCGCGACCGGCGGCCTGCCGCTGGCTCCTCTATGGATTCTAGGATTGTGGCTGGCGTTCACCACCACACTGACCGGCGTGATGCGCTGGTTCCTGAACCGCCCGCTCGCCGCCGCGGCGTTGGGGGCGCTCAGCGGGCCGGCTTCGTATGCGGCGGGCGCTGCGCTCGGAGCGCTGCGCGTGACCGGTCCGACGATGACGTACGCGGCGCTGGCCGGCGCGTGGGCGGCGTTGCTCGCGGCCCTGGTCTTGGTGATTCCGCGAGTTGTGCCGGCGCGCAGGCTGTACGCACGTGAGTCCGCGGCGCAGGGCGCGCCTCCCGCGCGCGACGAGCAGGGATAATCCATGACGCTTGGGCAGCAACTGTTGATCGCCTACGCCGCCGCCGCGCTGCTGATGCTGGTGCTCTGGCTGATTCAGCGGCAGACCCGCAACGCCGGCATCGTGGATGTCGGCTGGACTCTGGGCATCGGCGCCGCCGTGCTCGGGCTTTCGATCGGCGCCGTCGGAGATTCCAATCGACGTGTTCTGATCGCGGCGATGACAGGCGTGTGGGCGCTCCGGCTGGGCTGGCATCTGATTCGTCGCATCAGTCGCGAGCCTGAGGATGGCCGCTATCAGGCGCTGCGCGAGTGGGCCGGGCCGCGGGCACAGGTGGCGCTGTTCTGGTTCTTTCAGTTGCAGGCGGCGTGGATCGTGTTGTTCGCGTTGCCACAGACGATCGCCATGCAGAACGCGCGCGGCTTCGGTTGGCCGGAGCTGGCGGGGCTGGGGCTGTTCCTGCTATCGGTTTTTGGGGAGGGAGTCGCCGATCAGCAGCTCGATCACTTCCGCCGCCGGCAGGAAAATCGTGGGCGCGTCTGCAACGTCGGGCTGTGGCGCTATTCGCGCCATCCAAACTACTTCTTCGAGTGGTTGCATTGGTTCGCGTATCCACTGATGGCGCTGGGGATGGGCGCACTGGGGTGGGTCACGCTCTTTGGTCCGGCGGCGATGCTCTATCTGCTGCTTTTTGTCACCGGCATCCCGCCGACCGAGGCCCGCGCGTTGCGCTCGCGCGGCGACGCCTATCGCGCCTATCAGCGCACGACCAGCGCATTTTTCCCGTGGTTTCCCGCAAAGGAGCGAGCATGAGTCTGCCGGGGTTGACCTTGATGTTGGGCGCCGTCGAGCGCGGTCTGGCGCCGGATGCGCTCATTCGACTGGGCATTCGCAGGCTATGCGAAGCCGGCCTGAAAGAGCGCGCTTCCCGGAGCGAGCCTGAACGAAAGCTCTTCCGTGACAGTCTCCACGCCCAGTTTCGCAGCGGCCCGATCGCCGTGCACACCGACGAAGCCAATCAGCAGCACTATGAACTTCCGCCGGAGTTCTTCGCGCTTTGCCTTGGCCCGCATCGCAAGTACAGCGGTTGCTATTGGCCTACGGGCGTCACGACGCTGGAGCAGGCCGAGGCGGCGTCGCTCACGCAGGTCTGTGAGCGCGCCGAACTCGCTGACGGACAGGATATTCTTGAGCTGGGCTGTGGTTGGGGTTCGCTGTCGCTCTGGATGGCGCAGCGCTATCCGCGCAGCCGCATCGTGGCCGTCTCCAACTCGCGCCCGCAGCGTGAATTCATCGAGGCCCGATGCCGCGAGCGCGGGCTGACCAATGTTTCGGTCAGCACGTGTGACATCAATCGCTTCGCGCCGCCCGGCGTGTTTGATCGCATCGTCTCGATCGAGATGTTCGAACACATGCGAAATTATGCCGAGTTATTGCGGCGCATCGCCGGATGGCTGCGGCCGGCGGCAGGCGCGGCAGTCGGAGGCAAGCTCTTCGTGCACATCTTTGCGCACGTGCGTGAGAGCTATCTCTTCGAGCGCGATGGCCCCGCCAACTGGATGGGGCGGCATTTCTTCACCGGCGGAGTCATGCCGGCCGTCGCGCTCTTGCCGGAGGTCGCGACCTGGCCCGAGGTGCAGCCGCGCCTGACGCTCGAAGCCCAGTGGCAACTCGACGGCACGCACTACCAGCGCACCGCCGAGGCCTGGTTGCTGAACATGGATCGCCACAAAGACCGTGTGCTCGAGCTCTTCGAGCCGGTCTATGGACCGGCGCCGCGGCAGCGCTGGCGGCAGCGGTGGCGCGTGTTCTACCTGGCTTGTGCCGAGATGTTCGGCTATGCGCAGGGCGCGGAGTGGGGCGTGGCCCATTATCGCTTTGCCCGCGGCGCGAGTTGAGCGCGTTACTCTTCGGGCGTCCCCCGGCGGCGCGCCTTGGTCGCGCCGCGGGCGCGCTTCTCGTCCATGCGCCGTCGCCGGCTGCCCAGCGTGGGGCGGGTGGCGCGGCGTTTTTTCTCGCGGTGGCACGCGCGGCGCAAGAGCTCAATCAGGCGCTCTTCGGCGGCGGCGCGGTTGGCATGCTGCGAGCGGTCATTCTGCGCGACGATGCGCACCCGGCCATCATGGCTCATCCGGCCGGCCAGACGTGTACGGATCAATGCCTTCTGCCAGTCGGCCAAGAGCGCGCACGCTTCGAAGTCAAACAGCAACGTGACGCGCGTGTTGACCTTGTTCACGTTCTGCCCGCCCGGGCCGCCGCCGCGATCAAACGCAACCGCGAGCCACGGTTGCAACGCGAACGTGGTCAGTCCGGCGAGCGGATCATCATGCGGAACATCAGCGGCAGTCATTGTCGTTGGATTGTACGAGCGAAGAGCGGGCGGCAGGCAGCCGAGACGGGGGATGCAGGTCCAGCTCAGCATAGCGCCAGATAGGCGGCCAGAACATATACGGCCATGCGCATGCGTTGTTGCGTCCACACAAATAGCACGCGACACCTCCTGAGAATTCGCGTGGATGTCTGCTTCTTGAGGCCGACTTCGGCGGCTCATATCACGTTATACCCAAGCACAACGGCGCAATCCAGACGCGAATAATGCCGCGAAGACCCCCTGCTGGAAGGCGGTCATTATCAGCCAAAGCAGAACCGTCGTCGGGCCACGACGGCGCGCGATGCAGGCTGAACTTCCGCAATGAGCTGCACCGTGGGCTGCGATCGAATCGCGCGCCGGCCTTCGCCGGCGCGGGACGGGGTTTATCGCGCGACCTTTTCCTTCGCGGCGCGCACGCGCGGACCGAGGGGTTTCACGAGCGTGGCCTGCGGCCCCTTGTCCGTCTGGATAAGCTCGTACTCGACCTGCATACTTTCCTGCAACGCGCGAAAGCCCGACCCCTCGATGCTCGAGTAGTGGACAAAGACGTCTTTGCCGTCCGGCCCAAGAATGAACCCAAAACCCTTCTTGGTGTCAAACCACTTCACATTTCCGGTGGTCATAATGCCACCACCTCCACAAGCGCGGCGTCGAGAGAGGTGCGGACGCCGACGCTTCCGTATTAGGTCCGCTCGCGGCGGACGACCCCAAAATATGCAAACACACGCCTCTGACCAGCATGTCGATAACGGCATAACGGCCGAACGGCAGCCGGATTGCCGGTATACTGCGACCAAGCTGGACGCGCTGCCTGAGATCGCGCACGACCGGCCGCAACGCCCTGATGCAAGCCCGCTCATTCGCGCTGCTTGCTTTTGTTCGGTCCATGCTGCCTGATGCAGCCTTACTTGTGAAACAGTCGGACGCTTTCACAAGCGCGGTCGAAATGACCCGCTGGTTTATCGTCCGCCATCATTGCGAAAAGACACGATGTGGCGGCCACTGCACCGTCATCGTCTTTTGCCGTTCCGGTAGCGTGGCGACGCGATCACCCCGCGCGATGCCGATGCCCAAACGTGCAGGACGAAACTTCAACATACGCAGGCGCATTGCCAGCCCGCTCCCAATCCGGATTCGAGCGGAGACTGCCAAGCCAGCCGACTGTGAGCGTTTTCCGCTCATCGCCGCGCTGTTCAGACTGTCGTGCCGTGACCCGCAACGACGCACACCAGCGGAAGCGGCCGGAGAAGCCCGGCGGGCTGACCGCCGACCAGTCAGGTCCGGCGGTTCCGACCTTCGGGAACCGCTGGAGCAAGCCACGCGGATACATCTCCGAATCGAGCCGGCCCATACGACGCCAGTTCGGCGCCGATCAAAGACCGCAGAACCCTGAGAGATAATCCGTCACACGCCGATTGTGATCAGCCGGAAAAAAGTGAACATGGTCGAGCCGAACCAAGAATGGCTCGCCCATATCGCCGGCCTACGCAAGCTCTCGCATAGCTTGCTTGCGCGAGAGCTTGACTCGCCCCTGGTCGTCGATGGCGATCACTTTCACCTTGACCTCGTCGCCGATCTTGACGACGTCGGTGACGGTGCGGACATAGCCATCGTCCAGCTCGCTGATGTGGCAAAGCCCATCCTGGCCCTCGGCAAGCTCGATGAACGCGCCGAAGTCCTTGATGCTGATAACCTTGCCGGTATATATCTTGCCCACCTGCACGTCTTCCGTCAAGCGGTTGACCGCGGCGAGGGCTTTTTCCGCGCCGGCGGCCTCGAGGCAGGAGATGAAGACGGTGCCGTCGTCCTCGATGTCGATCGTGGCGCCGCTCTCCTGTTGAATCGCCTTGATCATCTTGCCGCCGGGGCCGATCAGCTTGCCGATCTTCTCCGGGTTGATCTTGATCGTCAGCAGGCGCGGGGCGTGTTCGCTGATGCCGACGCGCGGCGCGGCGAGCGTCTGCTCCATGTGATCGAGAATCTGGAAGCGCAGCTTCTTGGCCAGTTCCAGCGCTTCGCGAATCAGCTTGTGCGACAGCCCATGCGTCTTGATGTCGAGTTGAATGGCGGTGATGCCGCTGCGCGTTCCGGAGACTTTGAAGTCCATGTCGCCGAAGTGATCCTCTTCGCCGAGGATGTCCGCGAGGAGCTTGTACTTTTCGCCATCTTCGACGAGACCGACTGAAATGCCCGCGACCGGCGCCTTGATCGGTACGCCGGCGTCCATCAGGCAGAGCGTGCCGCCGCAGACCGACGCCATCGAGCTGGACCCGTTGGATTCGAGAATGTCGCTTGTGACGCGAATGGTGTAGGGGAAATCCTCCGGTGTGGGCATGACGGCTTCGAGGCTGCGTTCGGCGAGGGCGCCGTGGCCGATTTCACGCCGGCCGGGAGAGCCGATCCGCCGCACTTCGCCGACCGAGAAAGGCGGGAAGGTGTAGTGCAGCATGAATTTCTTGCTGTATTCCTCGATGAGGTCGTCGATCAATTGTTCATCACGGGCAGTGCCCAGCGTGCAGACAACCATCGCCTGGGTTTCGCCGCGCTGGAAGATCGATGAGCCGTGGCAGCGCGGGAGCCAGGCCACCTCGCTCATGAGCGGGCGCAGCTCGTCGAGCTTGCGGCCATCCGGGCGCAGGTTGTGCTTGAGGATGTTGTCGCGCACGACCTTCTCCTCGACGTGCTGCAGGGCGGCTTTGACCTCTTCCGGCTTGTGCTCGGGAGCGTCGTCGTCCTCGGGACAATAGGCCTCGATGATCTCTTTGTAGACAGCCTTGACCGCGTCGCCGCGCTCCTGCTTGCCTTTGATCTGTTTGGCCTCTTTGATGCGGTTGTAGGCCTTCTTGGAGATCTCTTCGAGGAAGGAGGTGTCCTTCTCCGGGGCGGTCCAGCGCACCGGCTGGCCGGCCTTTTCACGGAGCGCGTCGAGCATCTCGCAGATCGGCAGGATGCCGTGCTTGTGGCCGAATTCGATTCCGTCGGCAATGACCTCTTCCGAGAGCTCGCGCGAGCCGACTTCGATCATGTTCACGGCCTTGCGATGGCCCGCGACGACCAGATCAAGATCGGAATACTCCATCTGCGCCCGGGTCGGGTTGATGATGAATTTGCCCTCGACCCGGCCGACGCGCACCGCGGCGCACGGTCCGTTGAAAGGAATCGGCGAGACAGCCAGCGCCGCCGCCGCCGAGACGAACCCGATCACGTCGGGATCGTTCTGCAAGTCGGTGGACAGCACCATGACCTGAATCTGAACCTCGTCTTGAAAGCCCTCGGGAAACATCGGCCGCATGGGCCGGTCGATCATGCGGCAGGTCAGCACCTCTTTGGTGGTGGGACGGCCCTCGCGTTTGAAAAATCCCCCGGGGAACTTGCCGGCCGCGGACATCTTCTCACGATAATCGACGCTCAGCGGAAAGAAATCGATGCCCGGCCGCGGGTCGGCGGTGACGACCGTGCCCAGAACAACGGTATCGCCGTAGCGTACCAGGGCGGCGCCATGTGCCTGCTTTGCGATTTTGCCAACTTCGATGGAGAGTTCGTACGCCCCGATTTCACGTGCGACTTTGACCTGCATTCTCGATTAACCTCGTTTCATGCCACCAGACGCTTGTTAGCTTCTTCGTTTCCTGCATTGGGCCAGCGCCGCGTCCGGCTTCGCCCTGCGACCGGTCTCACCGGCGGGGCAACAATGGCCGCTCTGTCTGCTCATTCACACTGCCCGCTGCTTCAACGTCTCACACCGCAGGGGAACGCACCCAACGGCGGTGAACCCAGCAGCGCCGGGCCGGAGGATTGCCGCGACCGACGCTACGCTCATCGTCAGGCCGATTCTCCCAGACCATTTTGGCCCAAGAGGCGACAGTGCGACCCGTGACCGAGAGACAAAGCCGGCCGCACCATGCGCCGATCGCACGGATGCAGGGGCGATACGCCCAGCCGCCTACTTGCGGAGGCCGAGCCGGCTGATCACGCTCAGGTATCGCTCACGATCCGTTCGCGAAAGGAACTTCAACAGTGCGGTGCGTTTGCCGACCATCTTCAGCAGCCCACGGCGCGAAGAGTGGTCTTTCTTATGGGTCTTGAGATGCTCGGTGAGCTGACCAATACGGGCGGAAAGCAGAGCAACCTGCACCTCCGCCGAGCCGGTGTCTTTCTCGTGACGCCGATGGGTCTGAACGACCTCTGTTTTCTTTTCCGCAAGCAACGACATCGCCCTGTTCCTTTACCACAAGGGCTTGCACGAGCGCGCCGTCGGGCCAACCGGGCGGCCAATGCAGCCTGTACTTTGATCGCAGTATACGGTCAGCCGACGACGGCGACAATGGGGCCATGCCTGGTCTGCCAGCCGGCACAACGCAGGCGCAAATCCACGAATGGTTGCGGAACAGCATGGCTGGGCGTGCATATTGCCAGCCATCCAAAAACTGGCGGACTCACCAGCCCGCGGGAAGCGCGCGGTTCTGCCCGCCGCGCATCTGCCCTATCCTCTTGGGAATCATGCTCCGCGGTCTATTACTGGCCACTCTGCTCATCCCGGCGACGCTGGTCGTCTGGCTTGCGCTGGGTGTGGCCGAACCGCGCGCCGACTTTGTTTATGCCGCCGAAGAGTCGCGTACGCTTGATCCCCACCGCGTGAGCTGGCTATCTGAAATTCAGATCGCGGCGGCGATGTTTCTCGGCCTGACCGAACTTGACCCGCGCACGCTTGCGCCGCGGCCCGCCGTCGCGCGCGGCTGGACTTGCTCCGATGATCAGCGGCACTGGACGTTTACGCTCGATCCGGCGGCGCACTGGTCGGACGGTGCGCCGCTGACCGCCGAAGACTTTCGCTGGTCCTGGCTGCGCGCCCTGACGCCCGCGACCAAGTCGCAATACTTCGAGTTGCTCTTCGTCATCGCCGGCGCGCGGCGATACTACGAATCGCGCGCCGACCGCGACGACTCCAACGATGCGCCGGCGGAGAGCGTCGGCGTCGTTGCCCGCGATGCCCATACGCTGGAGGTGACGCTCGCGGCGCCCTGCCCGTTTTTTCTTCAGCTCACGTCGTTTGTCACATTGGCCCCGTTGCCGCGTCAGGCGATCAAGCGGGCGGCCGCCGCCGGCGCGGAGCCGCTCTGGACCCGTCCGGAGCGCATCGTCTGCAACGGCGACTATGTGATGAAACGCTGGGAGTTCAAGCGGCGCATCCTGCTGGAGCGCAATCCGCAGCGCCCGCCGCGCGACCCGCAACAGCCGCATACCATCGAGGTCTACACGACTTCGTCAACGCAGGCGGCGCTCTTGGCCTATGAGACCGGGCGCGTCGACCTGGTCCGCGGCTTGGGGACGGCGCTCGCCGCGCGCCTGGCGGCGCGCCACGCCGGCGGGCAACGCCCCGACTTTCACGTTGGGGAGCGCTACTCGACCTATTTCTACCGCATCAACTGCTCACGTCCGCCGCTGGACAACGTCGAACTGCGGCGAGCGCTCTATCTGGCGATAGATCGCGAGCGGCTCTGTGCCGCGGTCACGGGGCTGGGTGAGCGGCCGGCGTATCACTTTGTGCCGGAGATTTCCGCGGGCGGCGCGCCGGCGCCGGCGTATCACCCGCCGCGCGGGTTGGGGGCGACGCTTGAAGTAAGCGAGCGGCTCGCGCAGGCCCGCGCTTGTTACCAGCGCAGCGGCTTTGCAGCGCAGGCCGGCGGCAGGCCGCTCGAGTTGCTCTTTGCCTCGGACAATCCGGACTATCAGCGCGTCGCCGAGGCGCTGCAGGCGCAATGGACCGAGGCGCTCGGCGTGCGCATCACGCTGCGGCCGATCGAGGGGAAAGTTCTCAGCAGTCGCGTGCGCAATCTTGATTATGACCTGGCCCGCGCCGACTGGTTTGGCGACTATCTCGATCCGAGCACGTTTCTGAACATGTTCACCACGGGAAACGGGCAGAATCGCACGGGCTGGTCCAATCGAGAATACGACGCGCTCATCGCGCGGGCCGCGAATGAGCCGGACCCATCCCGGCGGCTGGCGCTGCTGCAAGCCGCTGAGCGCATTCTGTGCGTGACGGAAACGCCGATTGTGCCGCTCTATTTCAGACGCGGCAATTTTCTGCTCAATCCGCGCTTCGAGGGGCTCCACGACAATCTTCGCGAGTATCTGCCGCTGCATCACGTGCGGCGGGCGGCGCGCCCACGCCGGCATGAATCGGGCCGGCGCGTAGCCCGGGAGGAACCAGATGAAAATTGAACATGAAGATATCGATCGACGACTACGGCTGGCGTTCCAAGACGGCGCGCAATTCTGTCGCGCGTGCACGGTTTACGTGCCGGGCGGCGGCCCGATGACGCAGCAGCGCCAGTATGAGTTTGTCGGTCACAACGTCGAGATCGGCGCGATTCGGCTTCCGACCGGACGAATCGTGGCCGCCGACGTGAACTCGATGCTCGATCTTCGCGCGCCATTTGTCAGAAGCGTTCCGGCGGGTGAATACCCGGTCACCATCACCGTTGCGACCGATGCCAAGGCGGAGCGGCGGGTTGCGTTTGCACGGATCACGTTTCTTTCGGGAGAGGTGAGTTGGTGGGATGGCGGCGAGACCTTCGAATCGCGCAAGCGAGAGTTGCCGATCGAGCAGTGCGAGGGGTACGGCGTGGACTCCGGGACCGGCGGCTTCCTGGACGCGGCCACCGCGGAATACCTGCTACGCAGCAGGCAGAACCGGGATCCTGAAGCGTATTCGATTTGCATGAGCGAAAATCAACTCGCGCCAAGGTTGGCCGCGTTCGCGAGTTTGCCGCCGCCCTTCGAGCGAACGCTCGCCGTCTTCAGTTCGGGGCTGGGCGACGGCGTATACGATTCATATTGGGGTATGAGCGACGCTGGGCGGCCGGTCTGTCTGTTGACCGACTTCAATCTCGCGGGCAACCCGACAATGCGGCCTCGAGCGCCGCATACGCTCTGGCGACGAATCCGCCATTGGGCGATCAGGCGAGGCATGTGGCGCATCTGATCCGGCTTGCGTTTGGCGGCCAATGGCGTGTGTTGCAGATCGACCGGCGCGGCGGCGGAATTCGCGCGCGGCATCACAAGCGGTCGCAGCTATAGCAAGCAGCTCGACGGGTTACTTCACAGCGCCATCGAAACAAGTGCAGACGCTCGTGCGGCCAGCTCACGCCGGGAGTGGTGTGAGCTGGCCGCCGTGGCGATGTCGCGAATGGATTGTCACGGGCAGGGCGTGCAGCCGCCGGCGACCAGACACTCGATGAAGCCGGTGATATCGTCGAAGTTGACGATGGCGTCGTCGTTGAGGTCGCCGTTCAGGATGTCGCAATCCGGATAGACCGCCTCGTAGGCCGTTTCGCCCAGCACCGCCAGGACGAAGCCGTTGATATCGTCAAAGTTGACCGCGCCGTCGCAGTTGAGATCGGCGCGCGTGTCGCGCGGCACGAGCGTCGCCAGTACCGTGAATCGCTGCAGAACGGTCGGCGTGCGCGCGATGATCGGATTGGGATCGGCCAGCAACTCGGCTTCGGTATACGGATCGATGCCCCAGGTCGTCACGGTCAGCGCCTGCGTCTTGGCATCGATCGTGAACTCGGTCCAGCCGTAGGTGTGAACGACGCTGTAAGCGCCGGCTTCGAGTGTTGCCGGAATCTCCGAGCCGCCCAGACCGAGCGGGTCATAGCCGAGCGGCGTGACCTGCGCATTCACAAGCTGCTCGACGAACTGATCGCGGCCCGCGCGCGGCAGCGACTGATAGAACGCAAGCTGCGTCGGCGTGATCAATCCGGCGAGCGCCGCGATCGTCACGACGGTCGGCCCAAACGGAGCGTCATACGCGACCGATCCAGTCGTGATCTCCCACGCGGTTGTGCGAATCTGGGGCTGGCCCGGGCCGACCTGATAGGTCAGGTTATTGACCAGCGTGCCGTGAATGTCGGCGGCGATGAAGACGACGTTGTCGATGCCGTTGTCGTGGATATATCCGAGAATTTCCGTGCGCTCCGCAGCGTAGCCCTCAAAGCGGTCGGACGCGGCGACGACGCCGAGATTCTGGATCGGCTCGGGCACGAGCACGAATTTCCAGGTGACGCCGTTGGCCTGCGCGCGGCAGAGCGCGGCCTTCAGATCCTCCACCTGCGGACGGCCGAGCATCGTGCGGGTAGGGTTGAACGAAGCGGCCAGGAACTGACCGATCTGAACCGGATCGGTCGGGTTCGTCACCGGCGGCAACCCCTGATCACGGAATGAACGGGCATCGGTGACGATGAACGTCGCGTCGCGCCCGTAGGAGCGCTCGCGGTAGAGCTTGTATTTTCCGTCAAAGCGGGCATCGCCGGTGCCGCTATAGCGTTCCGCGGCGATCGGGTTGTACGCCTCGAAGGCATCGAGACCGTTTTCGTACAACTCCGTTTCGTTGATGAACGCGCCGGGGAAACCCGCGAAGCGCGGATCGCTCGCGGGCGGCGCCCCGCCCGCGAAATCGTTGGTCACTTCGTGATCGTCGATCGTCGCCAGAACCGGCGTGACCGCGCGCAGATCGGCCCACGTGTTCAGGCCAAAACGCTCGCCATAAACCTCCGCGTGCTTGGCACGGAACTCTTCCGGCGTGGTCGCTTGCGGCAGCGGCACGGCCGGCGACGAGACATCGGCGTAGACCGTGTCGCCCAGCAGCACGAAAAGATCAAGCTCGCGATTGTCGGCATTGGCGATCGCGGGATAGGGGCTTAGCTCGCCGCGCCAGTCGCCGGAGACGCCGAAGCTCAAGCCACGGTATGCCACCGGCGGGGTGGCCGTCGTAAACCGGCCGGAGCGCGTCGCCGTGCCATCCGATGCCCGGTAGTAGTAGGTCGTGCCCGGCGAGAGCTCGGTCAGCGTCGCCTTCACCGGCAGCGTCGCACTGGTGACGGGCACGGTCGTGCTGCTGACGCCCGTGGCAAAGGTCGCATCGGTCGAGTATTCAAACGTGACGAAGGTGGCCGCGGCGGCGCGCGTCCAGATGACGGCGGAATTCGTCGTGACATCTCCGGCGGCAATCCCGTTCGGCAAGCGGCTGCCGGCCAGGCCAACTTCGACCGCCGCCCACAACCCGAGCGCCGCGAGCGGCCAAGCCGGTCGCGCGACATACTGCGAAAGCCAACGCTTCATATCGATTCTCCTCTCCTCGCATCATTGCGGCCTGCGTGCGCGAACGAATCGCATGCACCCACACGCCGCCCAATGGATCGCACCCGAAGAAGCTTCAGAACGGGTGGGCGTTTGGTTAAGAGGGCCTAACAATTCGTGGCCGGCGTTGGATTCAGATAACGTGGCGAGCTGGGAGTTTGGTAAGCAGTTCGGCGGCTGCGGTCGGGTGAACAGGTCGGCCCCGATTGCGCAGGAGCGTTCGAGGACATCGAGCGTTCACGGTTTCTTAACATCGACAGTGCGCCATCATCACAACCCGTCGTGAGGCTTTACCCGTGGATGCTCGGCTGATCGTGCCGCGAGCGGTCGACGGGTTTCACGACCGCAGGGACTTCGCGATTTTCCGAATCAGGGTTTTTTTGCGGCGACCTTATTTCTCGTCCGACCACGTCGTGATGTTGGTACGATCGGGGGGGTTGCAAAGATCGGTTGTTTCCTAATGTTGGATGTTTGCCCTCGTAGATTAGGCGGATTCCATGCTGGACGAACGCACGCGCATACAGGCCTGCCTGGACCAACTCAACAGCGGCGACGCGACTGCATGGGATCGGCTGATCCCGCTGGTTTATCAGCAGCTCCGCGCCCAGGCGCATAGCGTCTTCCGCAACGAGCGAAGCACGCTGCAAGCGACGGCTTTGCTTCATGACGCGCTGGCCGATCTGCTCAACCATGATCTCCAGGCGATTTCTTTTGACGGCCCCGGCAGCTTTTTTGCGTTTGCTTCGAGGGTGATCCGCAACCGCCTGTCGGATCATGTGCGACGCCGCAACGCCGCCAAACGCGGCAGCGGCGCGGCGATTTTCAGTCTGGAGATCGCCGGCGGCGACGCGCCGGCGGCGCTCTTGTCGGTCGACGTCACCGCGCTGCACGACGTGCTGGAGAAACTGCGCGAAACCGACGAACGATTGTGGACCGTGACCGAGATGAAGTTCTTCTGCGGGCTGACGAATGCTGAGGTCGGCGAAGCCCTGGGCGTCTCGGCGCGCGCCGTCGAGCGCGACTGGACCTTCGCGAAGGCCTGGCTGCATCGGCAGTTGGAGGCTGGATCGTGACGGCCGATCGATATCGTCAGATTCGGGCGTTGTTCGATGAAGTTTTTGAACTGAAGTTGGACGAACAGCCGACGCGCCTGCTCGCGCTCTGCCCCGACGATCCGCACCTGCGCGCCGAAGTGCTCGACTTGTTGCGGCGCTTGTCCCAATTGGAGCGCTCGGCCGAGACCGGCACAACGCGCGCTGCGAAATCCATTCAGGGCGTCTTGCCGGTGACCGCGCGTCTGCTGGATTCGTCGATCGGACCCTATCGTATCACCGCGGTGTTGGGCCATGGCGGGATGGGCGCCGTCTATGAGGCCGTACATTTGAAGAGCGGCCAGTCCGCCGCGCTGAAACTCATCTCGCCGCATGTGGCTTCGCCCATGGTGCTGCGCCGGTTCGAGTTTGAGTTGCAGGCGCTCGCCCGGCTCGAACACCCCGGCATCGCGCGCATCTATCACGCCGACATGTGCGACCTTGGCAGCGGGCCGCAGCCCTACTTTGCGATGGAGCTTGTCCGCGGTCCGAATCTGATCGAATTCGCCGCGCAGCGCAAGCTGACCAGCCGGCAGCGGCTGGAGTTGGCGGCGCGCATCACCGACGCGGTGCAGTATGCCCACCAGCAGGGCGTGATCCATCGCGATCTGAAGCCCGGCAACATCCTCGTGACGGCGGAGGGGCAGCCGAAGGTGCTCGACTTCGGCGTGGCCCGCGCGACCGACGCCGATGTGCAGATGACGCAGGTGCAGACCGAAATCGGTCAGTTGATCGGCACGCTTTCCTACATGTCGCCCGAGCAAGCCGCCGGCGATTCGCGGCAGGTCGACACGCGCAGCGACGTCTACTCGTTGGGGGTGCTGATCTATGAGTTGCTGACCGGCCGTCGGCCCTATGTGCTGGAGCGGCGTTTATTGCACGAAGCCGTGCGGATCATTCGCGAGGAGGAGCCGACGCGGATGAGCAGCCTCAACATCGCGCTGCGCGGCGACGTCGAGACGATTGTCGGCAAGGCGCTGGCCAAGGACAAAGATCGTCGCTACGAGACGGCGAACGCGCTGGGGGCGGATATCCGCCGCTATCTGCGCAACGAACCGATCGCGGCGCGACCGCCGAATGCGGCCTATCAGTTTCGGAAGTTTGCCGCGCGGAACAAGGCCCTGGTCGGCGGGGTGGCGACGACGTTTCTCGCGCTGCTCGTCGGCTTCTTGGGAACCGCCATCGCGCTGAATCGCGCGCAGTCGGCTGAGGCCCAGACCCGCCGCCGTGCGGAGGAGCTCCAACGCATCTCTGATTTTCAGGCTGAGTGGCTTGGCCAGGTCGATCCTGCGGAAGCAGGACGGCAGCTGAGTGTCGATGTCGCGGGCAAGCTATCGGAAGCGCTCCAGAAATATGGCGCCCCCGCGTCGGAGCGTGAGGCATTGCTCGCGTCTTTTGCCGACATGTGGCGGAAATTGAACGCCACCGATCTGGCACGGGCAGTGCTCGACCGGGCGATTCTGAGACCGGCGGTCGCGGCGCTCAATGAGAAGTTCAAGGACCAGCCGCTCGTCGACGCGCAATTGCGCCATGTATTGGCGAGCCGGTATGAATACTGGGGGCTTTATGACGCCGCCCTTCCTTTGCACGAAGAGGCCTTGAGGCTGCGCGAGATCGCGCTCGGCGCCGATCACGAGTTGACGCTGGATTCTGTCGGACGCTTGGGGCATCTGTTCCAAGCCATGGGCAAGTTCAGCGATGCGGAGATCAAGTTTCGCTCGATCATCGAGGCCCAGCGCAAGCGCGGGAGATCGGAAGAATCGGATGCGATCGTGGCCTGCAGCAATCTGGCGGCGGCGCTGTATGAGCAAGGCAAGTGGGACGAAGCGGACGCGCTCTTCGAGAATCTTGTCGAGCGGCAGAGCCGTGCACTCGGCGAGGAGCATCCCGATGTGCTGTCCTCCCAACATAACTGGGGAGTGATGCGCCAGAGAAAGGGCGATCTTGCGGGCGCCGAGCGTGATTTTCGCGCGGTGCTCGAAAAGCAGCGCCGCGTGCTCGGGATCGAAAGCGCCGCCACGCTCACATCGCTGGGCAGCCTGGGGAGCGTGCTGCGGCTACAGGGAAAGCTCGAAGAAGCGGAACCGTACCTGCGTGAAGCCTTCGATCTCCGCCGGCGCGTTTTGGGCGAAAATCACCGGGACACGCTGGTTTCGCTGAACAGCATAGGGTTACTGCTCAATTCGCAGCGCCAGCCGGCCGCCGCCGAGCCGTATCTGCGAGACGCCATGGTCGTCAGTCGTCGCGTCTTGGGTGAACGCCACCCGGAGACGCTGCGCTCGATCAATAATCTGGCCGTGGCGCTGCGCGCGCAGGGAAAGATGCCGGAAGCCGAACAGTTCCTGCGCGAATCGCTCGAAGGCAGCCGTTTGATCTACGGCAACGACCATGCCGAAACGATTACCGCGATCAACAACCTTGGGCTTCACCTTGAGTCGATGGGACGCGCCGAAGAGGGCGAGCCGTACATTCGCGAGGCCTTGGAACTCGGTCGCCGGACGATCGGCGAATTGCATCCGAAAACGTTGAATGCATTCGCGGCGCTCGGTTATCTGCAGATGTCCTTGGGAAAGCTCGAAGCAGCGGAGGCGACGCTTCGCGAATCCTATGCGCTTCGGCGAAGAGCTCACGGGGCCGAGGATGTGAATACGCTTATTTCCGCGAGCAACCTGGCGAGTCTGCTCGTGATGCGCGAACAATTCGGCGAGGCGGAATCCATCTTTCGCACGATTATCGAGGCGCGTATTCGCGTGATCGGACAGGAGCATCCCGACACGCTCGGCTCAATCCGATCGCTCGCTTCGCTGTTGATCCGCACCGGACGGCACGAAGAGGCCCTGAGCGCGCTGGAGGGCGCTCTCGCCGTGGCTCGGCAAATCGGCACAGGGCCGCAGACGGGACACCTCACGACTTTTTTACGCGTGTTGGGCGACGCGCAAGTTGCGGGCGGCTGCTTCTGCGACGCGCAGGCCACACTGCTCGAATCCGCTCAGTACGCCATGAAATTGTGGGGAGAACGCGACAAGCGGACGCGGCCGTGCTACGAGTCGCTCATCGCGCTCTACGATGCGTGGCATAGCGCCGAGCCTTCCCAGGGTTACGCTGCGCAGGCCGAAAAATGGCGAGCGAAGCTCGATCTGTCCCGCCCGCCCGCGACGAGACCGGCAACCCCGTCCGCGTCGCCCGCGAACAAGGCCGCATCGCGATAAGAACACGCAAGGATGTCGTCCGAATAGATAGCGCCCTGCTATCCAAAAAACGGACGAGCCGCTCTTAGAAAGCTCTGGGTCCGACGCCCTCGCATGAATTCTTCTTGTGAATTGTTGCGGTCATTGCTCCGCGAACGCGCTCGCAAGAGGATGGGTGGCGGCAGTGTGCCCGGGCCGAGTTCGCATCACGGGGCAGCAAGCCGCGCACCATCGGGCTACTTCCTGGCTTGCCGGCGGTCGCGTCGACCGCCTATCCACGCCAGGTGTGATGTGCACGAGGAGCATGTGATGATTCTCTCGCGATTGCCGGTGCGCGGCTACGAGCACAATTGGGGATCAAGCAACATGGGCGGGTTCATACGAATCACCGCGCTGGCCGGCTTGGTGATGTTCGCGGCGGGGGGCGGTTGCAACCCGGCCGAGCTGGAATCGGGCGAGACGCGACCGGCTGCGTCGGATTCGACCGGGCGAGTTACTCCAGTTTCAAGAGACGCACGGCCGACGGCGATCGGGACGCCGCTCGGCGAGCAGATCACGCAGCGCATCAGCGCCGCGGGGGGCAAGGTGACATCGGCGGACGGCGCCATGACGCTCGACGTCCCGCCCGGCGCGCTGGCCGCGGACACGCTCATCAGCATGCAGCCCATCACGAACGCGGCGCCGAGCGGCAACGGCGACGCCTATCGCATGACGCCGGATGGCACACGGTTCGCTTCCCCCGTCAAGTTCACATTCAAGCCGACGGCGGAGCAACGGGCCGGCGCGGTCTTCGGGTTGACGGGGATCGCGTACCAGGATGCCGCCGGCGCATGGCGCTGGGCCGGCGACGTGGAGCATGACGAGTCCAAGGGAGAAATTTCGGTGAGCACCACGCACTTTACGGACTACACGTTCGTGCCGGGGCCGCAGATTCGCCCCGCCTCGGCCACCGTCAAAACCGGCGAGACGATCAGCCTGGCCATCCGGTTTTGCGATGCGCCCGTGGATGAAGACCCCGATCTGGCTTCGCCCGATCCCGTCTACGATTGTGATGAAGAGCTTGCGCCGCTCAATCCGCGGTTTTCGAATTGCTCGGTGAACGGAATTCTCGGCGGAAGCAGCTCCGTCGGCACCGCGACGCTGCAGGGAAGCGCCATCCTGTATACCGCGCCGGCCGTCCAGCCCAGCCCCAACACGGTCGCGGTCAGCGTCGAGATGGCCAATGTTCGGCTGGGCCGGCGCACGTTCGACAAAGTGCTGCTGGTGTCGAACATCACGATCTTCGGTCGTCGCTACGCGGGCACATTCGAGTTTGCAAGTTCGTACGGTGACCTCACCACCACCGGAAGCGCGGACGTTGTCTGGACCCAGTTCGAAGACCTTGGTGAAGTGCGCTCGTATCGAGCAACCGGCACAGTTCGCGGCGAAATCCGCTGGACGGATTGTAAGCCCGTGATCGTCGAGCGTCCCATCGAGGGGCGATTGGTCGTCAACACGGCCGAGAGCGTTCCCGGCCTTCGGTATCAGTATTCCTTTTCGCTGAACGCGGTAAGGTCCGTCATGGCATTTGAGTGCTGCTTGTCGGACGACACTCCCTGTATTCGAGAGACTTTCGTCGTGATCCCGGCTATTGGCCAGGTTGGCGAAGGATTCTGCTTGGACGGTGCGCCCACGTACGTCGACGAGGATCAATTGAAGGCGGACGGCTTCAATTGCTCCAATACGATCGGCGGCGGTTCCACTGCAATTTATAGCTGGAACTTCACGAGCGAATAGCGAGTGCTTCGTCACACTTGAATTTGCGGGTTCGAAACGAGGGTAGCATGGGCCTCCGGCCCGTGCGTCCCACGACAAAGATAGGCACGAATCTCATGCCGTGACGTCGGAGTTCCTTTCCGCTTCATCCGAAAATTCAAGTGTGACGAAGCACTAGCCCGCTCTCCCTTCATTCGACCCGTTCTCCTCCAAAAATCTTGTCGGCCCGCTTCGCCGCAGCACGCTCTGTGATCTGTACAGATGCTCGCGCAGCGGATCGTTCCGCGGTTGCGGAGCGTCTCGCGGGTTTCTTCGTGCGGTAACTCAAGGAGAGCAGCATGCGACAATTGGTGGTCGCCGTTTCAATCATGGCGGCGATTGGTGTGAGTCTGACCAGCCCGGTTCTGGCTCAAACACCGCTGGGTACATCGTTTACGTATCAGGGGCGGCTCGAGAGCGCCGGTCAGCCGGCCATTGGACTTCACGATCTTGAGTTTCGTCTATGGGATGCGGCGGTCGGTGGCAGCGAAGTAGCGCCCGCGTGGTGCGTCGATGGCGTCGACGTGGCGGAGGGGCATTTCTCCGTCTCTGTGAACTTCGGCAACCAATTCAAAGGCGACGGTCGCTGGCTGGCGATCGCTGTGCGGGCGGACACCGTCGCGGGCAATTGCAGCACCGGCGCCTACACGCCGCTGGCAGGGCGCCAGGCGCTGACCGCTGCACCCTACGCACTGGCCCTGCCCGGCTTATGGACGCAGTACAGCGGCGCCGTACCCAACATCATCGGCGGACATCGCGACAACGAAGTCGGCTTCGGCGTGATCGGTGCGATGGTCAGCGGCGGCGGCAGTGCAGCGTTGCGAAATCGCGTGCGCGATAGCTTTGGCGTGGTGGGTGGCGGCGAAGGCAACAGTGCGGGCGATGGGCTGGGCACGACAACCGACAAATCGCATGCAACGGTCGGCGGCGGACGCGAGAACAACGCGTCGGGCTTTTATGGCACGATCGGCGGCGGGGTCGTGAACGTGGCCTCCGGCGCTTCGAGCACCGTGGGAGGCGGCGGCGGCAACCAGGCGCTGGCCGAGGACAGCACCGTCGGCGGCGGTGGCGGCAATCTCGCGACGGCGGTCCGCAGCACGATTGGCGGCGGCAAGGACAACGATGCCAACGGCGATAGCAGCACCGTCGCCGGTGGACGCGAAAACACCGCCGGAAACGCCCGCAGCACGGTCGCCGGTGGTTTCGCAAACACCGCGAGCGGCGACACGAGCGTCGTCGGTGGTGGTGGTGCCAACACGGCGGGCGGTGTCGACAGCGTCGTCGCCGGCGGCGGCGGCAATCAGGCCAACGGCGAGCGATCCACCATCGGCGGCGGCCGCGTCAATCTCGTGACCGCGGCTTACGGCACGATCGCCGGCGGCGGCCCGTCGGACCTCGGTGACACGCTCGGCACGAATAATCGCGTCACGGACGACTACGGAACAATTGGTGGCGGTGGCGGAAACCGCGCCGGAGATGGCGCGGGATCCCCCGCCGATCGCGCCTTCGCAACCGTCGCCGGCGGCTTCAGGAACACCGCCAGCGGACTGACTTCCACAGTCGGAGGCGGCGATGACAACCGATCAACCCAAAACGCCAGCACGATCGCCGGCGGGTCAGGAAATGAGTCAACCGGCGTCTACAGCTCGGTGGGTGGCGGAAGGCTCAACCGCGCGCTCCAGGCGCAATCAACGATCGCGGGCGGCCAACAAAATGCCGTCGATGGAACTCAAGGCACCATTGGTGGCGGAAACCAAAACCAGGCCAACGGCTTCGCTAGCACGGTCGCCGGTGGCAGCGTGAACCGGATATTCGCGATCAGCCAGTATGGCACCATCGGCGGGGGTAGTGCCAACGCTGCGTACGGAGCCTACGCCACGATCGCGGGCGGCAGCTTGAACCAGGTCTCTTCGACCAGCGAGCACGGAACCGTCGGTGGCGGCAAACAAAACGCCGCGGTCGGGAACTACAGCACCGTTGCCGGCGGCGAATCGAACGAGGCCGAAGGGCCGCACCTCGCCATTGGCGGCGGATTCAACAACGCCGCCGGTGGACAGCCATTCGCCACCGTTGCGGGCGGGTCAAGCAATCTGGCCACTGGCTACGCCGCGGCGATCCCCGGCGGAGAGCTGAACACCGCTGGCGGGGCTTTCTCCTTTGCCGCAGGCAGACGGGCAAAGACGTTCCATGACGGATCGTTCGTCTGGGGTGACAGTCAGAACGCGGATTTCGCCTCCACCGCCGCGGACCAGTTCCTCATTCGCGCTGCCGGCGGCGTCGGTATTAACACCAACACGCCTATCGCGCCGCTGTATATCTTCGGCACCGATGTACCAGCTGGCTCCGGTCCCATCGGCCAGAACGGCCTGGGGCTTGGTGCCGCTGGCGACCTTGATTACAAGTGGATTCAAAGCTATGGCGGTGCGCTAGCACTGAACCCCGTCGGCAATAACGTCGGCATCGGCGTTTCCGCGCCGCGTTACGCGCTCGATCTGGGTGGGCGCGCCTTCATTCGCGGCGAAACATCGGGAACCGGCAACGGCGGCGGCATGTGGCTCAGCGACTCGAATACGCCGGACACCGAAAGTTCGTACATTGGCCGCGGCGGTTCGTCACAACCACTGACGGGGATTTATGCAGGTGAGTGGCGGCTCATCGTTGAGGACACCGGCAACGTCGGCATCGGCACGCTCGCCCCGACTCAGCTCCTTAGCGTCAACGGAGACGCCGGCAAGCCCGGTGGCGGCGCCTGGTCGGTCTTCTCCGACGCCCGCCTGAAGCAGGACATTACCCCGCTGGTCGGCACGCTCGACAAGCTCCTCACGCTGCACGGATATGAATTTGAGTACGTCGCCGACGCTGTCCGAGAAGCTCGCGGCCTGCCGGGCCGCCAGATCGGCCTGATCGCCCAGGAAGTGCAGCAGGTCTTCCCCGACTGGGTCGCGGCGGACGCGGCCGGCTACCTGCACGTCACGGAGCGCGCCACGACGGCGCTGCTCGTCGAGGCGCTGCGCGACCTGCGGGCGGAGAAAGACGCCCAGATCACGGCCTTGCGTGCGGAGCAGGAGCGCGAGTTGACCCGGCGCGATGCACGGATCGCCGACTTGTTCGAGCGGCTCGAGCGCATCGAAAAGCGGCTGGCGGCGGTCTCGCTTGAGTAGATCCATGAGCACGCCCGCTCCAGCCAAACGATGAACGATCGCACTCAGGCGCGACATGAAGATGCCCGCTCCGGCCTCTCGGCCGGAGCGGGCAGCGGGCATTCGTCCAACACCCTTATGACGCTTGAATCAGGTGTCTTGGCTACGGACGGGCAACCTCCGGGTTCGACGTGTCGAAGTTCTCAACTTGCTCGCTACTATGTCTGGGTTGCTTAGCGCGAGTCGCCAGGCTTCGGCTGATGTACCCGGAAGGAAGAGGTTCGGCGTCTCGGGCCAGGGGGGGCGGTGTCCGTTCCGAGCGCAACAGTGAGCAACCCAAAGATTACACATTGGATCGTTCCGCTGTCGGTCGAAGGACCAAATACGTAAAATCCCAAGGGGCCCGTTGAAGAAGCCTCGGCTGCTCGCGAAAGTCGCGTACTCGATCGCGCCAGCCAGGTCGGCAACGCCCAGCTTCGAGTTCTTCAACGGGCTGCAAGGGGCCTGAGTGGACCGCCCGACTCGCCCCGCTCGCATCAGCAAGAAGTCAGAAATATTCGCGGTTAAATAACAATTCATCTTGACGACAGATGGGGGGGGGGGGTAGTATTCAGAGTTATCGAAAAGCAATTTCTGCTTTTCTATCGTTGAATGTATTTGAGATTCTGTAGCAGAAAGAGGTTGAAATGAAACTCTTCATTGCCATGGTGCTCGTGCTCGGACTCGTTCGCTTTGTAAATGGCGACATGTGCGGCTGGGTTGACAGTCTGAGTTCTGAGTATTGTGAAGGCTGTCCCGGTTTTACCGTCTGTGCTTGCTTCGCCGGAGCGTGCCCGTCGCAGAATGTCGTCTGTAACTCGCGTCCTAAGTTTTGTCCCGGTGGCATCTATGTTGTCGAAGTCGTGGGATCGGCCGTTTGTCAATGGGTATATTCATGTGCTCCGCGCGCTCTTGGGCCATGTGATCCGCTTCAGAATCCGTGTCAGCTTGGAAGCGGCGGCGCGGCCGGAAAGATGCTAATATTCGTCGAGGGCACGCTTCCATGTGAATACAAAGAGGGTGGGCCCCGGTAGCTGTGATTTCGGCGCGCCATGTAGGGTTGTACGTCAGATGAAGCATTGACGCTTCGAAATTGGTTACGCAGTTTGCGCATCAACAATAGGCATGGTATCGATGAAGAACCTCAAATCGAATCATAACAACTCCCTACGAGCAATGATGGCTTCGTGGTTCCCGGTCGTTGCGATGCTGGCGCAGTCACACGCCCAGACGCCGACACAGTTGGCGGCGCCTGCGATCGAAGAATGGCCGGAGCCGTTAAGGTTGGCATTGGACGCGCGGAACGCTTTGCGCACGGCTCGAATAGAATGGGCGCTCGCAGAACGTTCTGCGTCGGCCCCATCGGGCGGTGTGCGCACCCGGCGGTTCTCATCCGAGTGCGCGGCAAACATGTACCTGATTACACATCTGGGCGATGAGCAAGGCGTTTTTTTTCGCGACCCCCAGGGAAAGCCTGAAGAGCATGACTATTGCACGCCGATGTCATGCCTGCGTGATGGCGAGCGGATCTGGACGCATCGGGAGTCCGCTCCCATGGGAGACCTTTGGAGCGCAGACATGTCCGGCTTGTTTGACGTGGTCGATCCCCGCGCGTTCGGGCTTGAGCCGACGGAGGTATGGCGCGGGCTTTCCGAACGATTTGTCAAGGCAGGATTGCCACCCCTGCGATATTCAGTCGAAAAGCGGAATGAGATCGTTATTGTCACGGCCCAATCCGCTCCAACGAGAACTCCGAAATCTACGTTTGTATGGGAGCTCGATTCCACCAAAGGCTTCGCGCCAATCCATATGCAGCGCCTCTATGAGCCGAACGACACGGACAAATTTATAACCCACATACGGATCAAGCTTGACAAATTCGACGGACACTGGTTTCCGGAATCCATTTCGGTCTTTGACAGTGACAATCATGGGAAAATGTCCGATGAGCCGACGCGCGCAATTCAGGTCAAGCAGGCCGAATTCAATCGGCCAGAACATAAGACCCGGCTGGGGCCGGCCGACATCGGCATCGAACCCGGAATGATGGTTATGCCGCAGGGACAACCGCGTATCATGGATGGACGGGTTATCTGGGATGGCAACGGCTTGATTACGCAGCGCGAATATCGCGAGCGTCGAGAGAACGGAACCATTTCGAGCGGACCAACCCTGGTGCGCGCGCTCGCCCATGCGGCTGAACGGCGCGAGCGCGCCGAGCGCATGATGCAAGAGGGAAAAATCGATCCGGAGTGGGAGTCACTGATGAAGCTGCGGCGCAAAGAGGAGCATGGGGAGCACCGCCGATTCGAGAACTCTTGGGAGCGGTATACGCGAGAGTTTATCGAGAAGCATCGCCTGGCGGATGAAGAAACGCAGCGTGCCTGGCGCATCTGCCGCGAATGCACCGAACGCGCAATCGAGTACCTCCGGCCTCACGACGCCCATCTCTCGAAACTCGAAGCCGATTTTCTGGGGGCCGCCGATCCATCGGGTCGCGAACGTGCGCAAGCGGAACTGACCAAAATACTCACGCCGATCGAATTGATTTTTGAGAATCGACTCAAGCCGGGTCTCGAGAAACTGGTACCGCGTCAGAACCGGATGAAATCCGTAGCGCCTTCGGCGGCCTCGCAGCCGAGCCGTTGATTGGCGCGAATACAAACGCCAATGGAGTCATGCGACATACGTAGCGCGAACTGCCTCCGCTGTGATTTCACCCCGCCGCCGGAGAACCATGCCGGCGCTGCGGCTATCTCTGATCAACTCATTGCGGCCCTTGGGCATGTGCGCGCACGCGGTAGTAGTAGTACCTGCCAGCCTGGCGGCCGGGCGAGTTGTCCGTCCATTCACGAGCATCATGCCCCACGACGGATCCAACCTGGTTCCACCGCGAGTCACCCGGCGCGGGCGCACCGATAGCGGAGCAGGAGCGCGAGTTGACCCGGCGCGATGCACGGATCGCCGACTTGTTCGAGCGGCTCGAGCGCATCGAAAAGCGGCTGGCGGCGGTCTCGCTTGAGTAGATCCATGAGCACGCCCGCTCCAGCCAAACGATGAACGATCGCACTCAGGCGCGACATGAAGATGCCCGCTCCGGCCTCTCGGCCGGAGCGGGCAGCGGGCATTCGTCCAACACCCTTATGACGCTTGAATCAGGTGTCTTGGCTACGGACGGGCAACCTCCGGGTTCGACGTGTCGAAGTTCTCAACTCCACACGGCCCTTCGGTATACGCGCGCACGCGGTAGTAGTAGTACCTGCCAGCCTGGCGGCCGGCCGAGTTGTCCGTCCATTCACGAGCATCATGCCCCACGACGGATCCAACCTGGTTCCACCGCGAGTCACCCGGCGCGGGCGCACCGATATCTGACGTAAATGGCCCGCAGCGGGCGATGCGGAAGCCGGTCGGATGCGGGCCGGCGTAGCTCCAGGTGCAGCGAATCGGGTCAGGATTGGGCGTATCGCCGACGCGCGTCGCCTGGAAACCCGTGGGAGCGGCCGGAGCCGTCGTCGTCACGACGAGCTCTGGCGAAAAGGGCGAAAAGTCGCCGCAAACGTTGCGCGCTCGAACACGGACGCGATAGGCGCGCCCCGGACAACGATCCGGCACGCGACGGCTTTCCATTCCCGGTCCGTCGATGCTCTGCCAGGTTCCGTCCAGGTTCTGCACCTGCACCTGGAAATCCGTGACGTGCTGTTGGTTGTGCGTCCAGGCCACGTGGAAGGCGTGCGGCCAGACGTCGACGGGGCGCAGATCGCTGGGGGCCGCAGGCTGATGACACGGCGTGCGCACCCAAGGGGAACGGACGCCGGCAGAGCATCCGGACACGTTGCAAGCTTTTGCTCGGAACATGTAGGCGGTGTTCGCATGCAAGCCGCCAACGTCGAGGCTTATGCCGGTTAGGTCGCCACCGTAGTTGTCCCAGTGCGCTTCATTGTTGGGGTCTTCACCCTCGGTCAGGATCGCCAGGCGATAGTGCGCCGCGCCGGCAACTGCCGCCCAGCTTACGCGCATGACCGTTGGGCTTAACGGCGTCGCGCTGATCGATGACGGGTTCGGTGGAATCGGCGGCGGCGGAATGGGCATGCGGAACCAGGCCGATTGGCGGCCATCGGAGCAGCCGACGAGTCCATCCCCCGCCAGTGAAAGCCGGCCGAGAAATGGACTCGTGCTCAACGGACCTGATGGCCCTGCGCGTGCGCCTACCGCAACCGGCCGTTGACGTACTCAAAGACGATGTTCGTCGGGTTTGGCGGAAGTCCGCCAACGGCCCGTTTGGTCAGCGTTTGTCCGCGATACGTCAGGCGCAGGTTTACAACGACTCCCGGAGCGGAGTGACTAGTGATGACGCGGAAGCCTTGGTTTGCTTGGAGCGTACCGGATCTATCCACGAAGTTTGGCGCCTGCCGGTAAGCACGAAGCAAGCCGCTCGTCGCCCCCCGCGTCCGATCGATGATACGTGCGCGGATATAGTGGTAGCCCGGCGCCAACAACTCAGCGACTTCGAACTCCGACGCCTGGTCAGCCAGCTTCACAAAATCATCACCGTCGGCCACGGTTTCCTCGTTCTCTATCGTCCACGTCGCTTCCGGCTCGACCATGCCGCAATCGTCGACTGCCTCTCCATTGTCGCTGGCGACCGCGACATCGGTCGCAGCGATGTCGGCTTGAATCAACGCCTCCAGCTGGTCGCCAATTTCCTGCGGATCTGAGCTTTCGGCTTGTGCGACCACATCGCTGACCTGTTTCCAGGCAGCGTTCAGCGGGTCCATGTCGCCGCCGACACGGCTCGAGTCCATCGGGCAACCGGCGACCATGAGTCCGCTGCTCACCGCCAAAGCCAACAATGCAGCTTTGCTGATCCATTTCTTGAACATACGCAGTTCTCCAAAGTGTGTGATGCGGCATGAATTATTCCCCGCGACCTACATGGTCGCAGCTCGGGCCATCAAGCCGCCTCAGTAGGTAAAGCGTGCGGAAAGGGCGAATACCCTATTCGTATTCTGCGATAGAGGCGCGTATCCATCCCCATCTACCGGATGGCGTGTTCGCTCCACACGTTGCGCCGTGAGGTAGAAAAGAGAACGGCGCCGACCTGTTGCGGTCGGCGCCGCGCCCCCTCGTGTGCTACAGTTGCTGCTTGTCACAGGTGGTTGCGCTGCGGGTTGAACAACGCAGGCCGCGCTCAGTTCGTAACGTTGATGAACGTCGTGGCGCGGGAATCAAGATAGCCATAGCCCGAGTTGACCTGAAAGATGACGCGATAGCGCCCCGGACGGGTGAACCGCCAGGTTTGCCGGGCAAACCCCGAGCCATCCGTATTGAAGGGCGTAGTTGAGAATGAATAACGATCGCCGACGCTGATGTTCATGATTCTTCCGGGCAGGCCGTTGCCGGCCCAGGCATCGGTGAGACGGCCCGTCAGCGTCACGGGCTGATTGACGCGAACGCTGGTCGGGACCGTCGGGACGATGGTGGTGGATTGCTGGGCGTGCGCGGCCGTGGCCAGCATGCCCAACACGAAAACGGGGAGCAGAACCGATGTACGCATGAAGATTCTCCATATCAGGAGTACGCGGGCCGAACGCGCGGCGTCACGATGGCCGAGCATGTGCCCTTATCAGCTCAAGCGCAGAAACGGGACTGTCACCCTATGCCCAACGGCGCAGAAATGGATGAACGCTGGCCGCGCCGCTGTGTTGCGAAGGTGTGCGATCATGGTCGAACCGGTACAAGCTCCACCCCGGCAGCCATGCGCATACGGTGATAGGCGAAAAGCGTCATGCGGATCGAGGCGATCTCCGGAGATAGGCCTCGCCCGTTTTCGACAGATGATGCAATCACCGTACGGAAATTCAATCACCCGTCGACGGCGGCGCGGCGGGCTGCATCATGGCCGGCTGCGTCGCGGGGGGCGGCATTGAGGCCGGCTGGGACGCCGCCGGTTGGGTTGACGCCCGCCACGCTTCGAGCTTCGCCCGCCACTCGGCGGCCTTGGCGTCGTGGCCCTGGCCCGGTTCGGCGGCGTGCCAGGAGTCGTACAGGTCGATCAGGCCCTGCATGCAGTCACGGATGTTCTTGTCCTGTTTGCCTTTGGCTTGCGAGAAGATCACGTGCGCCTCGTTCAGGTTCGCCTCGGCGCCAGCCAAGCGGTCGGCGTCATGCGGCAAGCCGGCCCGGGCTTTGCCGAGGTTCATCAGCAGTGACCCCAGGCGCGCGACGTGCCCGCCGGTGAATTTCTGGCGGGCCGCCGGCTCTGCGGGGGAAAGCAGATCGATGGCTTCCTGGTGCTTGCCCTGGGCCTGGAGTAGGGCGCCCATGTTGTTGATGGAGGTGAGCGTGTCCGGGTGCTCCTCCCCCAGCACGCGGCGGGACTTCTCCAGCGCCTCGCGGAGGTACGGCTCGGCCTGATCGAGCTTGCCCTGGTCAATCAGCAGGCGGCCCATGTTCGCGATGAAGATCAGGGTTGTCGGATGCTGTTGACCTTGCACCCGCCGGCTCTTCTCGAGTACCTCTCGGAGGTATGGCTCAGCCTCAGTGAGTTTACCCTGGGTTCCGAGCAAGAGTCCCATATTGTTTATGGAATTGAGCGTGAGCGGATGCTCCTCCCCCAGCACGCGGCGTTTCTTATCCAGTGCCTCGCGCAGGTACGGCTCCGCGTCGGCATGCCTGCCCTGATTCCGAAGCAGATCGCCCAAATTGTTGATGGAACCGAGCGTTTCCGCATGTTCCTCGCCCAGCACGCGGCGGCGCTTCTCCAGCGCCTCCCGCAAGTACGCTTCAGCCTCCGCCAGCTTGCCACGGGCTTGAAGCAGGTAGCCCATGTTGTTGATGGAAGTGAGCGTGGCCGGATGCTCCTCCCCCAGCACGCGGCGGCGATTCTCCATGGCCTCACGGTAGTACGGCTCGGCCTCGGCCAGCTTGCCCTGTTCAACCAGCAGGAAGCCCATGTTGGCGATGGACTGAAGTGTTTGCGGGTGCTCCTCCCCCAATACCCGTCGGCACGTAACCATCGCCTCCCGGAAGCACGCTTCCGCTTCGGTGAACTTGCTTTGGGCACGCAGCACGTTGCCCAGATTGTTGATCGACTGAATTGTGTCCGCGTCCCCCTCTCCCGGCACATGGCGCCGCCCCTCCAGCGCTTGGCGGTGACAGCGCTCAGCCTGATCAAATTTATACTGACTTTCAAGCAGCACCCCCAAATTGTTGATGGCGATCAGCGTGTCCCGGTGCTCCTCGCCCAGCACGCGGCGACACTTCTCCAGGGCCTCGCGGTAGTACGGCTCGGCCTCGCTGAGCTTGCCCTGGGCATGGAGCAGGGAGCCCATGTTGCTGATTGAGCTGAGCGTTTCCGGATGCTCCTCGCCAACAACGCGGCGGCGGGCAGCGAGGGCGGATTCCTGCAGAGGGAACGCCGCGTCATACTTGCCGATGATGCGGTACAGCTCCGCCAGCACCTGTCGAAGCTGGGCGTCGATGATTGGCTGGTCCTCGAACTTCTCGTCAATTGCCTTCACCGCCGGCGTCAGGATCGTCTCGTCGATGAGTGCCAGGGCTGCGTCCGTCGGGCTGACTCGCAGCCACTGTTGCCGGAACGCGTCGGCCTGCGCCGCGCGCTCGGCTTCGGGAACGCCGAGCTTCTCCAGCGCGGCGGCGTAGCGCCGGATGACGTCCTCGGTCAGGCGATAACCGGCGGTCGTCGGGTCGATCTGCGCTAGCATGCCCTCCTGGAAATCCGCAACCTGCTTGGTCTCGTCGCGCGACTTCGTGACCTCGGCCAGCGCCGTCTCCGCCCGCAAGCGTTCACCTCGCTCTCTGCCCTCGGCGGTCGTGGCCCGCACGGCTTCGGCCTCAGCCCGCTGGTAAAGCACGATGCTCGTCGCAAGCCCCGCCGTCAGCGCGATGAATGTCGCCGCCACGCCTCCAACCAGCGCCTTGTTCCTGCGCGCGAACTTGCTGAATTGATAGGTCGCACTCGTTGGCCGGGCGGCGATCGGCTCGTCATTGAGATATCGCCGAATGTCCGCGGCCAGCGCGTTGGCTGTTTCGTAGCGGCGTTTTTTGTCTTTTTCGAGCGCCTTCGCGACGATCGTCTCCACGTCGCCGCGGAGGGTCTTGTTCAGGCTGCTCAGGCGCGTCGGCTCCTCCTCCTTGATGATCCGTACGACCTCAAGCACCAGCTTCTCTTGCAACAGATACGGCAGCCGGCCGGTCAGCAGTTCGTAAATCACCACGCCCAGCGCGTACACGTCGCTGCGCGTGTCGATCTGGTTGGGATCGCCGGCGGCCTGCTCCGGCGACATGTAGGGCAGCGTGCCGATCAACTGGCCGATGTCGGTCTGGAGCGTGGTCGACTGCAGGTCGCTGTCGGTCGCCCGCGCCACGCCGAAGTCGAGGATCTTCGGCAGGCCCTCGCTGGTCACGAAGATGTTGC
>CAYQLG010000011.1:49257-56237 GCA_964418235.1 uncultured Planctomycetales bacterium | reverse complement strand
CGGCGGCGATCACATCGGGCGCGGCGCGGGCCGTCGCCCAACGCCGTGTGAGCACAAGCACCCCCCAGCCGATCAGCGACGTGCCCACCCAGACGGGCACACCGACCCAAAGCCAACTGATGAAGCTCGCCTCGGGAGTGACGCGCTTGATCGCCTCAAAGCCGATCATGTTCGGGGCGGTGCCGACGGGCGTCGCCATGCCACCGAAAGTGGCGCCGTACGACAGCGCCAACAGCACGACCGCCGGATAGCGCGTCTGCCGCGCGACGCGCAACACGAGCGGCAGCAGCAGCGCCGTGACCGCGGTGTTGTTCTGCACGGTCGAGAGCAGGCCGCTGAGCGACAGCACGGCGAGCGTCAGCAGCGCCGGACGCGCGGCCAGGCCGCGCAGCGCCCCGCCCGCCAGTAGCGGTTCGAACACGCCGAATTTCTCCAGCGCTCGGACGAGCAGAAAGCTGCTCATGAAGAGGAACACGATCGGATCGCCCCAGACCGCGGTGATGCGCGCCCAGGGCATGATGCCCGACAGTGTCGCCACCACCGGAATCAGCAGCGCCACGATGCCCAGCGGGGCCGCTTCGGCAATCCACAGGATGAGCGTCGCTGCCACCAGCGCTGCGCCGCGCCGCACGCCCGGATCGCCATGCCAGGGCGCCAGCGCAACCAAGCCGTAAACGGCTGCGGTCAGCAGCAACGTTGTAAGAATGCGGCCCTGAGCCACGTCGCGTTCTCCCGGCGCGCTGCGCAAACGACGACGCGGCGACGAGGATTTGATCGAAGTCGATGTACGCAAGGGGCATGGTATCGCGCTCGCGTATGGCTGCGCAGCGGTCGCGGAGAAGCAGATGTGAAGCGCTTGCGTGAAAACGTGTTCAGGACGGGCCGATCCAGTGCGCGTGACGGGGCTTGTCTGCTTCCTGCCAGGCGGCCTCTTCAATTCATGCTTCGCTATTCGCCATTCGCCATTCGCACTTCGCACTTACTGATCCGCCGTCGGCCACAGAGGGCCGACGCTATAGCGCGTATTCCGTCGGTCGCGCGGCACGCTGTAGCGTTGGGGCTTCGTACCCAACGCTGGGTCGGTGAGGCGCTCCATGCCCGATACCGACGCTTTCGGCCACGGCGGGCTGACGTTTCGGAGCAGGCTGGATGCCCGCTCCACCCGGCCTGAGATGCCGACGCTACGGAGCAAGCTGCGGTTCTCAGTCGTTGAGGGCCGCCTGCAACCGCTGCGCAAGATCGCGCAGCGCCGTGAGCGGATGTAAACCGAAGAAGTACTCACGGTCCGCGGCGATCTGGTGCTGCGCCAGCGCGTCCTGATACTGCGCGGCGCGGTCGCTGAGCCGGGCGACTGCGGCGCTGTCTGTTGCCACGATCCGTTGGTTGACGCGATGGATGGCGTCAAAGACCGCGCGCCGCGCCACCCGGTCGCGCGGCGATGAGGCCCGCAGAAGCGCGGCTCTGTCGATCAACGCTGCCCGCTCCGTCAGCAAGTCGGCGGGGGCCACGGGCAGGTAGCGCTGCGGATTGAACCGCACGTCGCGCAACGCGCGGCGCGCCAGACGCCAATCGGCCAGCCCCCGCCCCGCCACCGGCAGCGGCAGGCGCAGCGTCGCCGAGATACACGCCAGCGGCGCGGGCGACACGCCGAGAAACGCATCGAGCCAGGCCTCGGTGATCTCGTCATACTTCGCGCCGCCAATGCCGTGAATGAACAGATCCGCCACGATCAGCCGCACATAGGCCGACAGCGCCAGCGCGCGCGGACGAATGCCCCAACCATCGCCCAGCACGAGGGGCGCCGCCGATGCGCCCGACAAACCGAGCAGTGCTTCAAAGGCTTCTGTCGTCAATGCGGCGATCGGCGTCAGATCAGCGAAGAATGTTGGGCCCGAGTCGGTCCATGCCACCCACAGCCGCGCCCGCGGGCCGGCGACGCGATAGACCCAAAACGGCGTCTCGACCCGCTCGTGCGAAATGCTCAGCGGCGGCACCGGCCGGCCGCGCGTCTTCACCCGATGTCGCACGCGATAGTCGTCAATCGCGCGGTTGTAAGCCGCCGCACAATCGCGCGCGCGGCGCACACACTCGCCAAAAAACAGGCGAAAGCCGCGCGTCGGCGTCAGCGACGACATGCGCGTGGTGACGATGCCGTCGCATGACAACGCTGTCAACACCGCGCTGTGCGCCGCCAGAAAGCGCGTCACCAGGTCGGGCGCCGAACCGGTCGCCGCCGCCGGCGCAGGATCGGCCGATAGCCAGCCCTCGATAAATGCCGGCAGGGCTGAGTGCGCGCCGGAAGCGGTGCGTTGTGAGACCCGTTGAAAGAATCGCTGCCATTCGCTTGGAGAAATGTAGGGTTGTTGTTCGAAGGCCAGGCGCAGGTCGCACCCGGGAATGTCGATTTCCTCGCGTCGCCACGCGCCATCGACGGCGCATGGCACGCGCAGCCGCCCGGACTTGGGCGTATCGGTGTCGGCGGCGAGAAAGAGCGCGCCGCCCGTGTATCGCTGCGCCAGCGTCGCCGCCGCCACCGTCTTGACCAATACGCCGGTGTGAAAAAACTCCGGCTGATGACCGCTCACGAAAATCGGCCGGGTTAACCCAGCGGCAGCGGCGAATTCGGCGCGCAATTCATCGATCGGCACGCCCAGCAGGCGCGGCTCCATTCCCAAGATGCGCGCCTGCGTTGGGGTGACGCCGCTGCCAATCGGCGCAACACGACGATCTGTCCGTGTCACTCCTCCGGGGCCGGGCCGGGCCGGCTGAATCAGCAGCCCCGGCGACTCGCGCGGCGCGACGAGCAGAGCATGCGGGATCATTCGCAACAAGGCTGGCAGTGCGCGGGCAGCGCGCGTTCGATGCGCGGCTCGCGGCGCAACTCGCGGACGAAGACCTCGAGATAGTGCTGCAGCCGCGCCGCCGGGTCGTCGAGCGTGCCGCCAAACTCGCGGCTGAGATCGCGATAGATGCGCCGGACGGGGATTTCGGCGATGGTGAGGCCGGCGCGCACACACTGCACCCAGAACTGCAACGGAAAGGCATAGCCCGGCTCGTCGAGTTCCAACTGCCGCAGGGCCGCGACGCGATGCGCCTTGAAGCCGCAGAATGAGTCGGTCAGCCGCAGGCCGAGAATCTGCTCGATCAGGCCGTTGATGGTCTGGTTGATGCGATAGCGATCGGCGGGCGGGGGGTCGTCGCTGCTGTCGGCCTGCAAATAGCGTGATCCGCTGACGATATCAATTCCGCCGGCCTGGGCGGCAGCGAGGAATTGCGGGATTTGAGCCGGCTCGTGCTGCTCATCGCAATCGATCGTGATGATCCAGTCATAGCCGCGACAGTCGGCCCAGCCGAAGGCATCGATCAGGCTCTGGCCATAACCGCGATTTTCGGGATGACGCAGGTGGTGGATGCCGCGGATCGACCGCAGCAGGTTGGGCGTGCTGTCGGTCGAGCCGTCGTCGACAACTAGAACTTCGATCCCGTACTGCTGGACGGCTCGAATCACGTGTGGGAGGGTTGCGGCCTCGTTAAACACCGGAATCGCAATCAGGGCGCGCATCCGCACCTCCATTCGAAACAAATTCTTTGTTTACACCCGGAGAAAGTCAACCCGCACGTGCCGCGGCCGCGGCCTTGGCATGCAACGCTGGTTGCTGCGCGCAACTTTTTCATCTTTCGTAGCTTACAACACGCTAGCACGAATAGCGCCGCGGGCTGTCGGCAATCGGCCACGGTTTCCGATGGGCGGAGCCGCTACGCCGCGCGCCGCGCTGTCCCCTGAGAAGGGGCTAGTCGTGAAATGCACTCTGGTTATACTGCGGCGTCTCTCGTGCCAAATCCAATTGTTCGGTGAGAACGAAGGAGAATTCGTATGTCGTCTTGTTGTACGGGGATCAAGCCCATCTTTGGATTCCTCTGCCTGCTCGGCCTGACGGCAGTCACCTACGCGGCTCCACCGTCGAAGGTCTCCTATGCCACGTCGCCCACCGGCGACGCCGAAAACTTTGTCATGCTCGAAGACCCCGAAGTCATTATCAACCTCCCCGAAGGAGAAGAGGTTGTCGGCGGCGGGGAAGGCGGCGAAGAAATCATCATCGGTGAAGAGGAGATCATCATCGATGACACAAAAGTGATGCTCGCGACGATTAGGCCGTTTCCCACACGTTGCCCGCGCTTCCGGACCACATGCCCGCTGATTCCGACGTCCTGCCCACGCTCGGCAACTCGTTGTCCCGCAGTGGCGACGACCTGTCCGCAGGTTTCGACACGCTGCCCGGCCATCACGACGCGTTGCCCGCAGCTCTCGACGCGCTGCCCGACGATCACGACGCAGTGCCCGCCGCAGACCACGCAGTGCCCGCCGGCGAGCACGACCTGCCCACCGGTGACGACGCGCTGCCCCCCCTCGACCACGCAGTGCCCGCCGATCTCGACGCGCTGCCCGACGGTCAGCACGACCTGCCCGCCGATCACCACGCAGTGCCCGCGGACGCAGACGGTCTGCACCGGCCCGGTCCCAACGGTCTGCCCGACGCAGGTCACACTCTGCCCCGCCGTTGCCACCCGCTGCCCGGCTGCGAACACAACCTGTCCGCGCATGCCAACGGCATGCCCGAGCATTCCAACGGCGTGCCCGCCGGTCCTGACGATCTGCCCGCCGGTGCCGACGCTCTGCGTGCAGGTCAACACGATTTGCTCAAGCGAGACATCTTGCCCGTCGGCAGAAACCACCTGTCCGGCCGTCGAAACCACCTGCCCGGCGATCGAAACGCTCTGCCCCGCTACCAGCACGCAGTGTCCGATCACCGAGACCACCTGCCCGGCGTTTGAGACGCTCTGCCCGCCGACCGCGACGCAGTGCCCGGTTGCGGATACGAGCTGCCCGGCGGTCGAGACCTATTGCCCGGCCAGCGAAACGCGCTGCCCGGCGGCGGACACACGCTGCCCGCCGTCCGAGACCTCCTGCCCGCCGGTTGAGTCGACCTGCATCATCGGTCCGACCATCTGCCCGATCTCTGAAACGCTCTGTCCGATGGTTGCGACCCGTTGCCCGGCGCAGGCTTCGGTCTGCCCGCCGGTCGCGACTCAATGCGCGCAGGCGGCTATTCCGACGCGCTGCGTTGTGCCGCAGGCCGTGATCATTTGCCCGATCACCCCGGTACAACCGGCGCCGCGCGACCTGAACGGCGATGACCAGCCGGAGTCGCGGCCGTCGTCGGAGAGCCGCGACGGTCTGGTGCGCGTGCCTTACGTGGAACTTTCGCCGGCGCTGACGCTGGCGACGGGCGTGTAAACGGCGCCTGATCCGACAGATGCGATCATTCGTCGGATTTTTCTGATCGGTTTTTCTGTTTGTTCAGATTGTTCTGTCTCGATGTAATCGCGGCCTTACGTGAGGCCGCCCCAAGCCGGCACGAGAGACGCGCGACCGACGGCGCCCCGCGCCGCCGGTCGCGTTGTTTCATGGCCTGGCGACAGGCGCCCTGCGTCGTGTGAGAGCCGGCGCCCAGCCAGTTCTGAACAGGCAGTTCGCCTACCCCCCTACCGATGCATTTCGCCGATAAATAGGGAGAATGCGGTTTCCCTGGGTATAGGTCGAACAGCCGCGGTTCTTGGAATCTTGACGGATCCGTTGGTAGACAACCCCACTCGCGCGAGAATCGGACAAGTGAATGCAACACGTTCCGAGAGCGCGTAAACCGCCATCGATCACTATCTATCTATTAATCTAAATCTGAAACCAACAAGCAGCATCAGCAATCCAATGGTCCCCGGCTCAGGAATCGCCGCGATGGCAAATTCTCCCAGAATAAAATCGGCCATCCGAATCGATTCCACACGTATGCTTTGGATGAGATCCCCATCGGTGGTATGAAAGCCGAACCAAATGGCGTGCTGAGGACGGTTGATATCGAATTCGATCGTGGTTCGATCGCCATAGATGGTAGTGGCTGTAACTCTACAGCCATCGAGATCAGTTTCAATAAACGTAGCAATTGCAAGACGGAATGCCCCGACTCCGCTCAATTCGGGCGCTGCGGCATCCGTAAACTCAAACGTCCGCGATGAATAGGGCGGATGGTCCCACGTGTAATAAACGTCGCCCTCATAGCCGTGGCTCCAGCGGGGCACGACCAATCGCGCTGACCAGTGCGTCAACGGCAGATCGAACCCAACCGTGCCGCCCAGCGGCGAAGTGAGATCGCTCACCGCCTGCCGTAGCGGCCGCGGGTCGGGCGCGAATTCATGCAGCGAATACGCCCCCAGCGTCGGCGGCGGCGCGGCCGATGAGCCTAAGACGCCGATCACCCCCGCGCCGGCGATCGGCGAAAAAGCCCCGAGAAACACACACATGAACAACCCACGCATATGTGGCCCTCCACAAATCGCATAACGGGCGAAACCCGCCGCGGCCCACGCCGCAACACGAAGGTGCGGCCCTGCACACGCATGTTATCATACCCTTCGACTTCCAGTGATGAAAGAGAATTTACGGCTGATGCGTCGATCAGCGGCTCTGTGTCGTTCGCAAGCGATCCATCCGCAAGGCGGCCAGATTGAGATCGCAATTCAGGAATGTAGCGCCGATCGCCGTGGCTGCGTGCTCGCGCTCGTTCAAAGCCGGCGACGGTTCTCCATATCGCCGGCGAATACCTTCGGCTCGATGAGCCATGCCCGCAGGAACCGCACGATCGCGGGAAATGTCAAGCGTTTATCGATGTGCATGCCCTTTGCGCCGCTTCGATTGAACTGTAGCGTCGGCCCTCCGTGGTCGACGGCGAATCGACTGTGATGCGCCACGGGCAGCGACGACCGACGCTACAGGAATAACGAAAACACTCTCGTGTTCCGTCAAGCTTGAATTTTCGGATGAAACGGGAAATGTCTCCGGCGTGACGGCGTGAAATAAATGCTTTTGTTCGTTGTGGATCGCACGGGCCGGAGGCCCATGCTACCCGTCATTGGGCAGCACTCTT
>CAYQLG010000011.1:25503-49157 GCA_964418235.1 uncultured Planctomycetales bacterium | reverse complement strand
TCCCACCTTCCCACTTTCTCACGATCACCGAATGCACGGGCCGGAGGCCCATGCTACCCGTCATTGGGCAGCACTCTTTCCCACCTTCCCACTTTCTCACGATCACCGAATGCACGGGCCGGAGGCCCATGCTGCCTGCGTCTCAAACCCGAAATGTGAGCTGTCACAGACTACTCTGTCAGTCCGACGGGGGCGGTGAGATAAAGTCCAGCGGCGTGCTCACGCCCCAGCCGCAGGTAATTGCTCAGTACAAAATCGATGTAAGCGCGATCATTCGGCGTCACGTCGCGAACGACGCGCGCGGGCATGCCCAGCAAGACCTTGCCCGCCGGCACGATCATTCCCGGCGTCACGAGCGCCCCGGCCCCGATGATGCACTCCGGGCCGATCTCGGCGTCATCCAGCACGATCGCACCGATGCCGATCAGTGTGCGCGGCCCGACCCGCCGGCCATGCACAACCGCGCGATGGCCGACCGCCACGTCATCGGAAATGTCGAGCGGCACGCCGGTCTTGGTATGGACAACCGAACCGTCCTGAATGTTGCAGCGCGCCCCGATCGTGATCGCCGATACGTCGCCGCGGATCACAACCTGATGCAGAATCGAGCAGTCGTCGCCGATGCTCACTTCGCCGCAGACCACCGCCGATGACGCCAGATACACATTACGTCCCAGCCGCGGCGCGTGGGGCTGCGGCGCGGCGGCGGGCGGCGGGGCCTTCGGGACGGAAATCAGCGGGCCTGCTCCTTGATCAGCTCTTGCTCGGCGCGGCGCCAATCTTCTTCGGCGTTGCCGGGCTGACCTTTGCGAGCCAAGTATAGCTGATAGGCCCGCAAGCGGATTTGCTCCTCGGTCGGATAGCGGGCGGGTTTGCGACCGGTGGTCGATGGCGTTGTCGCCGTCGCGCCGTCGGTCGCGATCGTGCCGCGCGCATCCGTGGGAGAGGCGAGCGCCACCCCGCCGGCGACGCCGGCGCCTGGAATGGAATCTTGCGGAATCGATGTCGAACGCTTGGCCATGATCGGGGCCTCCTATCTTCCCCCGTCTCTATCGGAAAAACCACGCGGGCGCGCTTTGTCGGTTTCGCTGCGCCGGCGCTTCTAAATCTTGGATAGCTCGGATGCTCACCGCCTCGCCGACGTTACCCGCCACGCTGGATTCGCAGAAACGCCGACGCGCGGATACAAAAAAGCCGGCGCCGGCCGACAGCGTGCGATGACAAACAGCCGGCTCGTTGTTATTTCTCATCGTCGCGTTCAATTCCCGGCGGCGTCAGCGCATCTTCGACCAGTTCCACAAACGTTTTTTCCGCCTGCGATCGCAAGCCGCGCAACAGCCCCTCCTGCACCGCTTCCAGACATGTAAACGACTGAAAGAGCGGCAGCGTCATGGCGGAAATGAGCAGTGCCCGCCGACGCGGTCTCAGCCACACGCGCGCCCGCCCGCCGTGACCCGCGCCGTGCTCCGCCGCTGACGCATTTTTCGTTGCCGACGAGCCGACACGCTGTGCGTGCGTTCCGGCGGACATTGCTGGATTGCCGGCAACCGCGTATTGGTTATCAGCCCGATGCATGCACACAGTGTATACCTCTCCCGAGCAGCCAGGTTCATGGGGCGACCCGATTCTCGTCGATTTTTGTTACGTTTCTTCGCGAAAGCAGGCGACCTGCTGATCTTCTGATACGGGCGTCAGCAATGGCGTGCTCCGTCGACAACCGGCCTCGTCCATGACCCGCTCGCAGCGCGGATGAAATGCACAGCCCACGGGCCGACGGCTCGGATTGGGAGATTCGCCGGGTATGACGCGCAAGCGTCGCGCCCCCGCGCCGGCCAGTTCGGGCGAACATGCGAGCAGACCGCGCGTGTAGGGGTGTCGCGGCGCACTCAGCAGCGCGCCGCGCGCGCCGTACTCCACGATGCGGCCGCTGTACATGACGGCGATTTCCGCGGCCACCTGCGCGACGACGCCGAGATCGTGCGAGATGAACAGCATCGCCATGCCGCGCCGCCGCTGCAGGTCTGCCAGCAGCTCCACAATCTGCGCCTGAATCGTGACATCCAGCGCGGTCGTCGGCTCATCGGCGACGAGCAGATCGGGCTGACACGCGATCGCCGCGGCGATCATGACCCGCTGCCGCATGCCGCCGGAAAGCTGATGCGGATAGTCATGCCGGCGGCGTTGCGGATCGGCGATGCCGACTTCGGCAAGCAGTTCTTCCGCCCGGCGCAGCGCGGCACGGCGGCCCATGCGCTCATGCAGAATCAACGTCTCGGCCACTTGCTCGCCGATCGGCAGCACCGGATTGAGACACGTCATCGGCTCCTGAAAGATCATCGCCAGCCGCGCGCCGCGCAGCGCCCGGCGGCGCTCTTCGGGCAGCGCCAGCACGTCCTGACCGGCGAAGTGAATGTGCCCGGTCGCTCGGGCGCCGGCGGGCAATAAGCCCAGCAGCGCCAGCCCGGTCAAGCTCTTGCCCGAGCCGCTCTCGCCGACCAGCGCGAGCGTACGGCCGGGCGCGATGTGAAAACTCACGCCCGCCACCGGCATGAGGAGGCCGGCCTCGGTGTGAATTTCGATCACGAGATCTTCGACGGAGAGCAGCACAGCGGACATTTTACTCCGGGATTCAGCGGGCGATCGGCTTAGGCGCTCGAGTCGCGCGCCGTCGCACGCGGGCGCCCCGGCGCGGCAGCGACCGGCTTCCGGCTTGCTGGGGACCGGTGAAAATCCTGCGCATCCCCACCTTTCAAGGACAATTTCGCAAAGGCGCTCGCCTGTCTCGTCGGCTCTTGTTTGCTTGGCACGGCTATTTGAAATGCCGGCTTGACATATTCTCATATAAGAATATATTAAGTCGATGCCACGCGCCGCCACGACTTCGGATGTCTTCAACGCCATTGCCGAGCCGCGGCGGCGCGAGTTACTCGACGTGCTCGCGCGCGGCGGCGCGCAGCCGGTCGGCGGACTCGTGACCGTCCTGCGGCTGCCTCAGCCGGCCGTGTCCAAACACCTCGGCGTGTTGCGCAAGGTCGGCCTGGTGGCCGCCCGGCGGCGCGGCCGCGAACGGCTGTACGAACTCAACGCGACGGAGCTTAAAACTGTGCACGAGTGGGTGAAGTCGTTCGAGCGCTATTGGGATCAGCAGCTATTACGGATCAAGGCTCGCGCTGAGCGCCGCGCCAATAAACGTCCGGCGCCATAGCGCGAGTCCGCCTGCCCGCACGTCGGCGGCCTGCCGCAAAAACCATCTGCGACCAACCTGGAGAGACAGCCCCATGCAAACATCGGTGGAAGAGACGATTCAAACGCTCTCGATCGCGCGTGAAATCGAGATCGCCGCGCCGCTCGACGTCACGTTTCAAGCGATCTTGGATGAGCTGGGTCCGGAGGGGCAGATGCCGGACGGCACGGCCTTTCCGATGACGCTCGAGCCGTGGCCGGGCGGGCGCTGGTTTCGCGACCTGGGCGACAACGCGGGACATTTCTGGGGGCACGTGCAGGTCATCAAGCCACCGATGCTGATCGAACTGCGCGGGCCGATGTTCATGTCGTATCCGGCGACCAACTTCGTGCAATATCGCCTGATCGAAGAGCCCGCCGGCACGCGGATTCGCTTGACGCACCGCGCGCTGGGGCTGATTCCGGCGGAGCACCGCGCCGGTGTCACCGAAGGCTGGGACCACAGCCTGCAGCGCACCCGTCAACTGGCGGAGCAGCGGCTGGCGCGGCGCGCACGATAGCGTCGCGACGGTGGCGTCGAAGCAGCGCACCGGTAAACGACCATGGCGCACCGCTGCGTGTACGCGGACACCAGAACGCAGGCCGAGTGCGGCGCGTTCGCAGAGCGGCAGCAGCGCCGGCCCGCGAAACCGTCCGCAAGGAATTAGCAACTAAATTCTAAAACAGTACAATTGAAAATGGAGCGGGCCGGGCGCAGCGCCGGCGTGCGGCGACGCGCGGCCCCGTGTGCAGGGAGCTTGAACATGAAACGTGGAATGTGGGCTTTGGGATCGTGTTGCGCTTTGTTCGCGGTGACAATCTTCGCGCTGTCGCCGGCCGCCGCCGACCAGCACAAGGAGAAGGACGCCGGAGCCAAGGCTTCGCCGGCCGCGAAGACGGATGGTCAACCGCCGATGAAGCTGCCCCCGGGCTGGACCGAGCAGGACATGCAGGCCTGCATGTCCGCCGGCATCCCCGGGAAAATGCATGAGCATCTGTCGAAATCCTGCGGCACGTGGGAAGGTAAAACGACGATGTGGATGGGGCCAGACACCGAGCCGCAACCCAGCACCTGCACGGCAAAGATCGCCCCGATGATGGATGGTCGCTTCGTGCGCATCGAAGTTGCCGGCGAGATGCCCGGCATGGGGCCGTTCAGCGGATTCGGCGTGAACGGCTTCGACAATGTCTCGCAGAAATTCGTATCGATGTGGATCGACAACTGCGGCACGGGCATGATGCAAGGCGTCGGTGAGCTGTCGCCTGACGGCAAGACGCTGACGTGGGTGTTTACGGCTAACTGCCCGCTGACCAAGAAGCCCACCACCTTCCGTCAGATCGAACGCTACACCGATGACAAGGCGATGAACATGGAGATGTTCACGACCTGTCCCAAGACCGGGAAGGAATACCGCATGTTCAAGTGCGACTACACGCGCAAGGCACAAGCGTCGTAGTCGTCGCGAGCATCGCGCGGGGGCGCAGCCTTGTTTACCGGCCGCCCCCCCGCGTGGCTCAACCCTTGCATAGCTCGATTGAGCGCTGGCCCCCAGCTGTACCGGTCACATGCCTCAGCCGGCCAATCTCTTTCGCTTACCACCCCAACCGCAACATCCTCAACACCTCGCGCACCGATTCGGTCGGTAGGCGTCCGGCCGTCGTGATCACCAAGGTCGCCAGCTTTTGATAGAGCGGTGCGCGCTCCTGCGAAAGTTGGAGCAGTTCCTGCTCGGCGGTCAAGCCGGTCAGCGCCGGCCGGCTCTCCGCGCTGCGCGGGTCGCGCTGCACGCGGCGATGCAGTTCGCCGACCGGCGCCGTCAGCCAGATGCACACGCCCGCGACGCGCATGCGCTCGCAATTGGCCACGGAGAGCACCGCCCCGCCGCCGGTCGCGATGACGGCGGGCGGCTCGCGCAGCGCGTCCGCGAGCGCGGCCTCTTCGAGTTTTCGGAAGGCCGGCTCCCCCTCGGCGGCGAAAATCTCGGCGATCGTCCGCGCCGCGCGCTGTTCGATCCAGGTATCGACGTCGATGAACGCGCGCTGCAGCCGCTCGGCCAGGAGCCGGCCCAGCGTCGTCTTGCCGCTGCCGCGCAGGCCAATCAGGATCAGATGCGAGGTCGCGGCGTTCATGACGACCCGACCGCTGCGCCCGCCAGCGCCGTATGGCGCAACGTCGTCTCCGGGGATTCGGATTCAAAGATCACGGCGTGCAGCGTGTTTTCGGTTTGCCCCGGATTGATGCAGAGCGTCGGGCCGATCCGACAGGCGAAGCGTCCGCTGACCTGCGGCGCATCGTGAAAATGCCCGTGCAATGCTACGCGCGGACGGCGCTCTTCGATGAAGCGCCGCACCGCCCGCGAACCCAGCGAGCCGGGCACGTCGAGCATGCGATCCAACCCGGTATCGTGCGGCGGCGCGTGGCTGACCAGCAGCCAATCACCCCCAAGCAGGGCGGCCCCGCGCAACTCCGCCGCGATGCTGGCCCGCGCGGCATAGATCGCGTGCGCATCGAGCAGCTGCGCGCGTCCGGCGGCGGCATCCCACAGCGCGCCGGCATGCGCGGGGACCGGATCGTCATCGAGATCGCGCCGCTCAAAATCCTTCGCGACATAGGGGCAGGGCGGCGTCGCGGAATACCCCAGCAGCTTCAGCCCGTCGATATTCGTCGCCTGATGATGATCCAGCACGTGCACGATGGACGCCGCCGCGGCTTCGGTCAGCGCCGCGCGCGTCGGCAGCCAGTCATGATTGCCATTCACACAGGCGATGTGCAGCCCAGGCTGCCGCTCGCGCCAGCTTCTCAAACGAGGCAGCACGACCCGCTGCACATACGCCGTCTGCACGCCGCGCGGATCGTCACTCGGGCCGTCGATGAAGAGATCGCCGCCGAGGATCAGCAGATCAGGCCGTTCGTGCGCGAGCAGCGCCTCCAGTTGATCGTATAGCGCGGCGTGTCCGTGCAGATCGCTGGAATAGGCGATGCGCATGCGCTCTCCGTTTCGGCAGCACGACGTCCCGGCAGGTGGTCGCACCGAAGGGACCGATGCGGCTAGTATAGGGGCTTGCATGAGCTTGCCCAATTACTACGAAATCAGCGTCAGCGGATGGTTCGCGGCGGCGCATCAGCTCCGCCTGCCCGACGGCAAGCTTGAGCCGCTGCACGGTCATAACTGGCACGTCACGGTCACGTTCGCCGGTCCGCGGCTGGATGATGGCGGCCTGCTGCTTGATTTCGTCGAAGTGCGGCGAAGGCTTCAAGAAACGCTGGCCGACATGCATGACCGTCATCTGAACGATCATCCCGGCTTTGCCCAGCGCAACCCCTCCGCCGAAAACGTCGCCGTACACATCGCGGAGCGGCTGCGCGACTTGGCGCATGACTCGATTTCGCTGCGCTGCGTCGCGGTCGAAGAAGCCCCCGGCTGCGTCGCACGCTATTTCCCCACGGGATAGGCCAGCAACGCGCGGCGCATGTGGCCCAGCGGCGAAAACCTCGACCGCTGACCAGCGCGGTCGTTCGCGAGGCAGCGCCGCTCTGAAATGACCTAGTGCTTCGTCAAACTTGAATTTTCGGATGAAGCGGAAAAGAGCTCCGACGTCACGGCATGAGATTCGTGCCTATCTTTGTCGTGGGACGCACGGGCCGGAGGCCCATGCTACCCTCGTTACGAACCCGCAAATTCAACTGTGACGAAACACTAGTTTGGTCTTGTCGCAGCGACCTCCCCCGGCGCGGCACAATCCGGCGCCGGCGGCTGATCGTGGCAGCGCCGCACGCCTATGCTGGAATAACGGCACATGATCTCATGTGGGCGGCATTGCCACTCGCCGCTCAGTTCCTCCGCCGTCAACGTATCGCCGAGCAGCACGACTTCATCACCGGCGCAGGCGTCGGCCTCGACGCCGACAAACGAGGAGTTCATCCCGACTTCGAGCAGGCGCTGCCGCCGGCCATGGACCAGCACGGTCGCACGCCGAAGGCCGTTGGAATAGCCGGCCAGAATGATGCCGATGTGCGGATGGGAAAAGCCGGTGTATCCCGCCGGCCCATAGGTCGCGCGCGTGCTGATCAGCCGCGACGTTACGCGCAGCGCCGCACGATAGAGCGCCGCCCCCGGGCGCACGGCCCCGAGCCATGCCTCCGGCTGACCAAGCAGCGCGGTCGCGGCAACGTGCAGTCGCGCGGCGGCGAGCGTCGCCGGCGGCACGTGACGCGTGAGCAGTGTGCGAAAGCGGGCCAACGCCTCCGGCGAAGCGGCGTGGGCGTGAATGTCCGTCACGATCCCGCGCTCACAGATATAGGTGAGGTCTTCCTCCGCCGCGCCAAAGCGCTGCATCCCCAGATCGACGCTCATGGCGATGCGTTGACCGGCGAAACGATCGGCGTCGGCACGGGTGAAGATCGTCGGGCGCAGCCCCAGCTCGCGATAGTGGACTGGATCATCCTCGGGCGGACCAAGCACCAGACCGCTGCGTCCCACCTCGCGCGCCTCAGCCAGTGAGAAGTAGGCAAAGTCTTCGGCCACCGCGGCCAGCGCATCCGCCACGCGCGCGGCGCCGTGACCATAGGCATCCGCTTTGATGACGGCGATGAGCGGCTTGCCGGTCTGACGGCGGATGGCCTCGGCATTGGCGCGGATCTGATCGAGCTGGACGAGTACATCGACGTGACGGCTGCGCATCCTGAATTCTCACATCTGCGGACTTCCATTTCCGCAGCCGCATCTTATCGCCGGTGAAAAGCCGCGTCACGCACCAACTGCGACCATGAATGCACGCCTGACAGCGCCCGTTTCGCCGATCGGCGGCGCGTATTTTTCGCAAGAATAGCGCGATCTTAACGAAATTCTGTCTTGTGAATCGCCGGCGCGACAACTAAGATTAGATGTCACGTACGAGTATCCCCCAATCCGTAGTGACTGGGGGTTGAGGTTGGATGCTATGACCGCCGATGCCAGCGGCCTATCTCTTAGTGTGCTTCTGCTGAATCGCCTCTACATGGCGGTGCGCGTGGTCAACGTGCGCCGGGCCATGACGCTCTTGTATCGCGATTTGGCTGAAGTCGTGGCGGTCGAAGACGGCCAATACGTCTCGTACGATTTCGCCGACTGGGTTGAAGTGAGTCAGGCCCATTCGCGCTTCGAGCCGGAGAAGCACGACTGGATCCGCACCGTTCGGTTTCAGATCGCGGTCCCGCGGATCATTCGGCTGCTGGGTTATGACAAGCTGCCGCAGGGTCTGGTGAAGCTCAATCGCAAGAACCTCTACGCCCGCGATCAGAATCGCTGCCAGTATTGCGGCAAGAAGCACCCCACCAGCGAGTTGAGCCTCGACCACGTGGTGCCGCGCTCGCAGGGCGGCCAGAACACGTGGGAGAACATCGTCTGTGCCTGCGTGCGCTGCAACGTCCGCAAGGGCGGGCGCACGCCCGACCAGGCCGGCATGAAGTTGATCACGCGCCCGCGCCGCCCACGCCGCTCGCCGATCCTGACGGTCAAGCTGTCAGACTCGCGCTACGCAAGCTGGCGGCAATTCCTTGATTTTGCGTATTGGAACGTCGAGCTGAAATAGCCGCGAACGGCGGGCGACTTGCCGGTGCGATTGCATCGTTCAAGCGCCGCTGGTTGCATGCGAGTGAACTGCGGGAGACGGTCCAAGTTAAGGAGTCTCTCAGCGTCTTTTCGCGCGAATACGACCTTACTCGCAGCCGTCAATGCGGCGGATCTCCTCCCGGCCTCGTGTGCTTGCCCGCCATTGCGGCGCGATCGGCCACTTCCGATTCAATCAACCGCAGCTTCAACTCCTGCTGTGCGGCGGCGTGCTCCGGGAATCGCGATAAGCGATTCAGCCACATTCTGATGCGACTCGTGGTTCGCGGATGCAACTTAAAGATGCCGCCGGCAATCAGTTCTAGTGCTTCGTCAAGTTTGAATTTTCGGATGAAGTGGAAAGGAGCTCCGACGTCACGGCATGAGATTCGTGCCTATTTTTGTAGTGGGACGCACGGGCCGGAGGCCCATGCTACCCTCGTTTCGAACCCGCAAATTCAATTGTGACGAAGCACTAGGCTCAGGGTGACCAATTCGAGCAATTCCGATGGACTCTCGGGCGATGACTTTATCAGCAGGTTATAGCGCTGGCGCAGCCGATCAAATCGGCGTGCGACGCGGCGGCAAGCATGACAGCGAACGCAGTCCGCTTCGAGCAGGATGCGGAGTTCTTCGTACCCATGCCGCTGTTCATCGGCAAAGAAGATGAATTTGCGTCCACAATCGCGGCAGACGCGCCTATATCGAAGTAGTACCGGATGGCAACACCGCCGGGTGCGCCGCCGGCAGCACTAACCTGTTTCGTGGTGTCAGCCGGGAAGCGGTATTCGTAATGCGCACATTTCCACGAGCATGCCAATGTACGTCAAATGGGCGGTCGACAGACGGATTGAAGCCCGTCCATCGGGGTTTGCGTCCGAAGCGAGGGTGCTCGACATAGTGAAGATAATCGTCCGCGCAGTCCGCTTCGGTCATATGGGGCACAACAGCGTTCACATGGCTCCTGATCATTTCCAAGATGATAACCGTCCATGAGTCTGGAAGCGCGCGGAGACGATTGGTCGATTGCTGCCCGCACTGCACGTGACGCTTCTCGTTTGGAGCTGCGCCCAAGTTGAGAAGCTTCCGTGTCGCACGGAAAAAGCGAACCCTCTTCGCGAACCGTCGAATCCCATGCTTTCATATCATATCGATCGCGACACGGTCAAGCGGCGGTTGCGATGTAACGAGCGAAGAGGGACTTATGTAAACGTCCAAGCTGATTCGGATGCTGGAAATCGAGATGAAGGATCAATTCAGTGCGAAAGGCCGGCCACGGCCGCTCGCGGATTTTTCCGACAAGCCCCTTGACATCCATCCGTTCCGTTTTATTATCTATATATATGTCCGTATATAGATAATTGCCGGTTCAAGGAGATTCGCAGCATGAGTTCCGCCGCCGTTGCCGCCCGCATTCCCGCTACCACGCGCGAAGCGCTGGCTCTCGGGCTGACTTTCGCCATCAATGCCGCCGTCCTCGGACTGTGCTACCTGCTCGTTCTGGGCGGCGTGGCCGTCTCCGTACGATTGACGCCGAGGCCGCTCCCGGCGCTGCACGCCGGACTGGCCGCGCTGCCGCCCAAGCCGGCCATCCACCTCGATGTCGCCACGCACGGACGCGAAATCTTCCGTAACGTCTGCGGCGTGTGTCACGGGCAGAAGGGGCTGGGCATGCCGGGGCTGGGCAAAGACCTCGTTCGCAGCGACTTCGTTGCCGACAACAGCGATGCGGCCCTGGTCGCGTTCATCGAGGCGGGCCGTCCCGCGAATCATCCGCTCAACAGCACCAAGATCGCCATGCCCCCCAAGGGCGGAAACCCGGCTCTGACGACGAGCGACCTGCAGGCGGTGGTCGGCTATCTGCGCGGCCTGCAAGACCCGCGCCGCATGCCGGAGCTGGCCCCTTGGAAACCGACGCCGGTCGTTGTGACCGAGCAGGACAAGACCGCAGCGCTGGCCGCCGCCGGCGGAGACGCCGAGCTGGCCGAATACATCGCCAGCGGCAACAAGCTCTTTCACTCCACGTGCGTCGCGTGTCACGGGCAGGGCGGCGTCGGCATTCAGGGAAACGGCAAAGCGCTCGCCGACAACGAGTTCATCCGGTCGCTGAACGACGACGATCTGCTGGCCTTCGTGAAACAGGGCCGCTCGCCGAGCGACCCGAAAAACACCACCGGCATCCAGATGCCCCCCAAGGGCGGCAATCCGGCCATGACCGATGACGACATTCTCGACGTGATTGCCTACCTGCGGACGCTGCAGCCCAATAAGCCCGGCGCCGCGGCGGGCGTTTGACCCAAAGGACCGCGACGCGCGCGTCCGCTCGACGCGCCGCCGCCATTGAGGAGTCACACCATGAAGCGTTTCGCCTCGCAGCGCCGCAGCGGCGGATGGCTCTCCATCCTGCTGGTCGTCGGCGCGATCACCAGCGCACTGACACCCGAATTGCTCGCGCAGCAGGAGGGCCGCCGCCGGCGCGGCGGCGCGCAGGAAGCCAAGCCGATCGAGCTGACCCCCGAAAACGTCGCACAGATTTCGAAGATCGCCAATGAGCGCAAACTCAACGTCGATGATCTGCTCGCCGCCGCCAAGACATTCATGCCCAGCGGCCGGCATGACGACTATGTGCTCTTCTCCTCCGGCGGACAGAGCGGACAGGTCTTCGCGATCGGCGTGCCGAGCATGCGCTTGCTGCGCTCGATCTCAGTCTTCACGCCGGAGTCGTGGCAGGGTTACGGCTTCGCCGGCGACGCCGATCCGGTGCTCGAATCGATGAAAATCAACGGCAAGCTGGTCGCCTGGGGCGACACGCATCACCCGGCTCTCTCGGAGACCGGCGGCGAATACGACGGCCAATTCCTCTTCATCGGCGACAAGGCCAACGCCCGACTCGGCGTGATCGATCTGCGCGATTGGGAGACCAAGCAGATCGTCAAAAACCCGCTGACGATCAGCGATCACGGCGCGGCCTTCGTCACGCCCAATACCGACTATGTCATCGAGGGCGGCCAATACGCGACCGTACTCGGCTACGGCTATGCCCCGCCGGAGGAGTACAAGAAGCTGTATCGCGGGATGGTGACGTTGTGGAAGTTTGACCGGGCCAAGGGGCGGATCGACATGGCGAATTCGTTCGCGCTTGAGCTGCCGCCGTACTGGCAAGATCTGGCGGACGCCGGCAAAAAGGCCAGCGATGGCTTCTTCTTCATCAATTCGTTCAACGCGGAGATGGCGACCGGCGGCATCGAAAAGGGCAACCCGCCCTTTGAGGCCGGCGCCAGCAAGCGCGACATGGACTATCTGCACATCATCGACTGGAAGAAAGCCGAGGCCGCCTTCAAAGCCGGCAAGGCGAAGAAGATCAACGACTTTGCCGTCCTGATGCTCGAAACCAGCGTGGCCGAGGGGCTGCTCTACTTCGCGCCGGAACCCAAAAGCCCGCACGGCGTGGATGTGACCCCCAACGGTCAATACATGGTCGTCGCCGGCAAGCTCGATCCGCACGTCACCGTCTACTCGATCGACAAGATCAAGGCCGCCATCGCCGAGAAAAAGTTCTCGACGAAGGACGAATTCGGCGTGCCGGTGCTCGATTTCGACGCGGTGAAAGAGGCGCAGGTCGAGCTGGGCCTTGGCCCCCTGCACACGCAGTTTGACGACAAGGGCTATGCCTATACATCGCTCTTCCTCGATTCGGCCGTGGCCCGTTGGACGCTCGGCGGCGAGTACGACAAGCTCAACAGCGAGCAACCCTGGAAGCTCGTGCAGAAGACCCCGGTGCAATACAACATCGGGCACCTATGCGCCGCCGAGGGCGACACGGTCAGCCCCGACGGCAACTTCCTGATCTCGATGTCGAAGTGGTCGGTCGATCGCTTCCTCGTGACCGGGCCGCTGCTTCCACAGAATTTCCAACTGCTCGACATTTTGCAGCCGGGCACGACCATGCCCGTGATCTATGACAGCCCGATCGGCGTCGGCGAGCCGCACTATTGCCAGATGATCAAGGCCGACAAGCTCAAGAGCTGGAAGGTCTATCCCGAGGTCGGCTGGAACCCGCACAAGCAGGCGCTCGATCCGCAGTCTCCGAAGAAGGGCGAAGAGGGGCTGGTGCGCGACGGCAACAAGGTGCTCGTCAACATGACCGCCGTCCGCAGCCACTTTGTGCCCGAGCACGTGGAGATCAACGAAGGCGACGAAGTGACCTGGCGCATCACCGCGATGGAGACCGCGCAGGACGCCACGCACGGCTTCTGCATCGGCGGCTACAACGTGAATCTCTCGCTTGAGCCCGGCGAATATGCCGAGTTCAAATTCACCGCCGATCGCGCCGGCACCTACCCGTTCTATTGCACCGAGTTCTGCTCGGCCCTGCACCTGGAGATGATGGGCTATCTGCACATCAAGCCGAAGACCGCGGCGGCGAAAGAGACCGACGCGCCGCGGACGGCCGCAAAGGGCCGCTAGCACGGCATGAAGTGGCCTGTAGCGTCGGCCCACCGTGGCCGACGGCGCGCGACCTGTAGCGTCGGCCCTCCGTGGCCGACGGCGTCTACCGGCCGTACACGGCCTTCGCCCGACACGACGTCGGGTACGGAGCCCCGACGCTACAGCGCCGCGGATCAAGATTGGAGGATTCCATGGCTGCCTTCATCGAAACCCTGATCGGGCCGCGCGTCCCGCTCCACGAACTGCGGGCGCATCGCTTCCGTTATCTCGCGCCGACTTTGGTTCTCATGGCCGCGCGCGTGCTGCTCCTCGTGTCGATCTTCTTTCCCTATTGGCACATGGAGCTGGAAGCGCCGCAATATCCGAACGGTCTCTTCCTGACCGCCTACGTCAATCACCTCACCGGCGACGTGCGCGAAATCGACGGCCTCAACCACTACATCGGCATGCGCCCGCTCGGAGATGCCGCGGCCTTTGAGCGCACGGCGTCGATATGGCTGATCATCGCGATGTTTCTGCTGGTCGAGGGGGCCGCGTTTGTTCACAGCAAGTGGGCGGTGCTCCTGGCCATTCCCGCGATCACCTTTCCGTTCGGGTTCATCCTCGACATGTACTACTGGATGCGCAGCTTTGGTCTGGGCCTTGACCCCAACGCGCCGCTCTCAAATTCGGTTAAGCCGTTCGTGCCGACCGTGCTTGGGGAGGGCGGCATCGGACAATTCAAGACCTATGCCGAGCTAGGCACGGGCTTCTGGCTCGCGCTCGCCTGCGCCGGGCTGGTGCTGGTCGGCTTCTTCTTCCATCGCCAGGCCTATCGACCGCTCTACCAGAAGATGAAAGCCGCGAAAGCCGCTGTGACATCATGAACACGCGCATCCTGATACTTCGACTGCTGATCGCGGGCGGTTGCCTCTTCGCCGCCGCGCCGCCCGCCCGCTCGCAATCGCCCGAGCATGCCCAGCCGGCGCCGGCACGCCGTGCCGCGCCGCCGAGCGCGCTCGGCGAGATTGGCCGCCATATTGCCGCGGCCCAGCCCGGCGACACACTGACGATCGCCCCCGGCGTCTATCGCGAGCATTTGCGCATCGACAAGCCGCTGACGCTGATCGCCGCGGGGCGCGTCGTCATCGATGGCAGCGGAGCCGGCGACATTGTCGAAATCACCGCGGCGGATGTCACGCTGCGCGGCTTCACCATCTGCAACACCGGCATCGATCTCGATCAGGAAAATGCCGCGATCCGCGTCCTCGCCCCGCGCGTCACGCTCGAAGACAACACGCTCGAAGACATCCTCTTCGGCATCGATCTGCGCGAAGCCCCCGACAGCCGCATCCTGCGCAATCGCATCGGCGGCAAGGCGCTCGACATCGCGCGCCGCGGCGACGGCCTGAGGCTCTGGCGCTCCGACCGCACGCGCGTCGAGGGCAACACGATCCACGACGGGCGCGACGCCATCCTGTGGTACTCCACCGGCGTCATCGTACGCGACAACACCGCCCATGATTGCCGCTACGGCCTCCACCTGATGTTCAGCGACAATATCACCATCACGGGAAACACCTTCTCGCGCAACTCCGTCGGCATCTACCTGATGTACAGCACCGGCGTCGAGCTGGTCGGCAATCGCCTCTTCCGCAATCGCGGACCCAGCGGTTATGGCGTCGGCCTCAAAGAGACCGACCTCTTCTCCGTACGCGACAATCTGATCTTCGGCAATCGCTCCGGCGTGTACATCGACGGCTCGCCCTTTACGCAGGCCAAGCCCGGCGAGTTCACCGGCAACACGCTCGCCTACAACGACGTCGGCTTCACCTTTTTACCCTCGGCCCGGGGCAATGAACTGACCGACAACAACTTCATCGACAACATCGATCAGATCGCCGTCGCGGGGCGCGGCGCGCTGACGGCTAATCGCTTCTGGAAAGACGACACCGGCAACTTCTGGAGCGACTACACCGGCTATGACCAAAACCACGACGGCATCGGCGATTTCGTGCATGAGTCGCACACGCTCTTCGAAAACCTGATGGACCGCGAGCCGAATCTGCGGCTCTTCCTCTTCAGCCCAGCCCAGCAGGCGATCGAGTTTGTCGGGCGCGCGATTCCCGCCGTCCGGCCCGAGCCGAAGTTCACCGACGAAGTGCCGCTGATGCGCCCGCGGCCCTGCGCGGCGCAGCTCGCGGTCGCGCCTTCGGAGGCGCGCGGACTGGCCCTCAGCGGGTTGTCGCTTCTCGCAATCGGCGCCGGACTGTTTGCGCTGGCTCGTTCACCGGCGGCCGCTCGCATGGAAGGGAGACACCCATGATTACGATCGATCACCTTACGCGAACCTTCGGCCGCGCCGCCGCCGTCGATGATGTTTCGCTCACTCTTGCCGCCGGCGACAGCGTCGCCCTCTGGGGCGCTAACGGCGCCGGCAAAACCACGCTGCTGCGCTGCGTGCTCGGTTTGCTGCGCTTCCGCGGCCGCATCACGGTCGGCGGGCGCGACGTCCGCCGCCAGGGCAAGGCCGCGCGGCTCCTGATCGGCTATGTGCCGCAGGAACTCGGCTTCTATGACGATCTCGGCGTGCACGAGGCCGTCCACTTCTTTGGCCGGCTCAAGGGACTGGGCCGCGTCGATCCGCGACGGACATTGCAGGGCGTCGGTCTCGACGGCCACGGCAGCAAGCGCATTCGCGAGCTTTCCGGCGGCATGAAACAGCGGCTTGCCCTGGCGATCGCGCTGCTGGGCGATCCGCCTGTGCTGCTGCTGGACGAAGTGACCGCCAGCCTCGACGCCGTCGGGCGCGAAGAGTTCGTCGGCCTCCTGGAGCGACTCTCAGGCACGGGCCGCACGCTGCTCTTCGCCTCGCACCGGTTGGAGGAGGTCGGCGCGCTTGCGCGGCGCGTCGCGCTGCTGGAGCGCGGCAGGCTTACCGGCCTGATGCCCTGCGCCGATTTCGTCGCGCAGATGGGCCGCGGCGCGCTGTTGCATCTGCTGATTCCTGCCGCCGCCCGCGAGCAGGCTCTGCACAAGCTGCATGCCGGCGGATTCGCTGCGCGGCTGAACGGCGTCGGCCTGCTCGTGCCGGTGACGCCCGAGCACAAGGCCGGTCCGTTTCGCGTGCTCGCCGAGGCGCGCATCCCCGTGGACGATTTTGAGCTGGTCAGCGTGGCCGCGCCCGCAGATACAAACTCGCATGAAAAGGTGCGCTCATGAGTACACTCAGCATCCCGCTTGATCTGGCCGCGCATCGTCCGCCGGGCGCGCCGCGCAACATCCTGACGATCGGCGGCCGCGAGCTGCGCGAGGCGCTGCGCAGCCGCTGGTTCTGGCTCTATACCCTGGCCTTTGCGGTGCTGGGGCTGGCGGTTTCTTTTGTCTCCGCCGCCGGCGCCGGCGGCACGGGCCTGTCGGGCTTCGGGCGTACGACGGCCGGATTGATCAACCTGGTGCTGCTGGTCGTGCCGCTCATGGCGCTGACCGCCGGCGCGGCCACGATCGCGTCGGACCGCGAGCGCGGCATGCTCCCCTATCTTTTCGCGCAGCCGGTCGCGCGCTTCGAAGTGCTGCTGGGAAAATACATCGGCCTGGCCGGGGCGCTGCTCGCCAGCCTCGCACTGGGGTTGGGCGTCTGCGCGCTGATTCTCGCGTGGCAGGGTTTGCGCACCAGTCCGGCCAGCATTCTCTGGATGTGCGGGCTGTCCTTCTTCCTGGCGCTGAGCATGCTGAGCCTCGGGCTGTTGATTTCGGCGCTGGCGCGCAAGGCGTCGGTCGCCGTCGGCACGGCGATCTTCGTCTGGTTCGCGCTGGTCTTCGTCACCGATCTTGCGCTGATGGCCGGCGCGGTCGCATTGCGCCTGCGCATCGAGAGCCTGTTCGTGCTGGCGCTCGCCAATCCGTTGCAGGTTTTCAAGATGTGGTCGCTCCACGCCGTCGATGCCAGTCTCGACGTGCTCGGTCCGGCCGGCCTCTATGCCACGGAAGAGTACGGCGTCATGCTGCATGCGCTCTTCGCCGCGAGTCTCGCGGCGTGGACGATCGTGCCGCTGCTGCTGGCAACGTGGGCGCTGGCGCGGAGGTCGCCGCTATGAACCGGAACAGCCTCCACAGCCGTCCGGCAGGCCTCCCTCGGACCGCCGCAGCGGCGACACGGTCACTGGTCCTGCCGGCGCTCACGCTGCTTGCGCTGGCCGGCTGCGAGTCGGACGTGCTGCAGGGTCCGCCTGAGCTGCGCCTCGGCCGCGATGAGTGCGCCGAATGCGGCATGCTGATTTCGGAGGACCGCTGCGCCGCCGCCCTGCTGATCGAAGATCGCGGTCGGCGCGAGCACCTCCTGTTCGACGACATCGGCTGTCTGCTCGATCTCGAGCGCGATGGTCTCGAACCGCGGACCGTGGTTGAACGATTCGCACGCGACTATGCGCAGCGCGGCTGGGTCGCGACGCCGCAGGCCCACTTTCTGCTGACCGACCCGCAAAAGCTGATCACGCCGATGGCTTCCGGCCTGGTCGCCTTTGCGCAGCGGGACGAAGCGGAACAGGCGCTCGCCGCGCACGGCGGCAAGCTGCTCGATTTCAACGCGCTGAGCGAAGCGCGCCGCGCATGGCTCGAACAGCGCCGGCGCCCGAGCAGCCGTCCGGCGGAGTGACGCGCTTCGCCGCGCTCACCGCCACAGGTCAGGCACGGCATGGAGAACCGGCATGGTCTCTCAAACCGTCGAATACGCCTTGCGGGCCATGAGCCACGTCGCCGTCCTCAACGGCCTGCCCGCGACGTGCGAATCGATCGCGCGGACGACGCGCGTGCCGCGCAGCTATCTCGCCAAGATCATGCGCGGGTTGGTCAACGCACAACTGGTGCAGTCGTTTCGCGGGCCGAAGGGCGGCTTCGTGCTGGCCCGCGCGCCCCACGAAATCAGTCTGCTCGACATTGTGAACGCGGTCGACCCGATCCGCCGCATCATCCATTGCCCGCTCGATAACCCGCGGCATCTGTCGCTTTGCCCGTTGCATCAGTGTCTCGACGACGCGCTCGCGCATATCGAGCAGCGCTTCGACGCCGCGACGCTGGCCGGCGTGCTCGAAAACTCCGGCCATATGGGCTGCTGTCGCACGCTCTTTCAACTGCCCACGTCCGGTGAATTCAAGGAGAACCCATGAACCCGGCGCTGACCTTGGAAACCCCTCTCGGCCAAGCCGCCCGCGAGAACCCGGCGACGCTGCGAGCCTTTGATCGCTTCGGTCTCGATTACTGCTGTCACGGCCACGAGACGCTCGCGCAAGCCTGTGCCCGCGCGCAGGCCGATCCGCGGGCGGTGATGGCGGCCGTCTGTGCCGAACCGCCCGACCTGGAACAGGACGCAGACTGGTCCCGTGCCACGCTGGCCGCGCTGTGCGACCACATCGTCGAATCGCATCATGCTTTTGTTCGCGAGGTCTTTGCGATGCTGCCCGCGATCATGCAACGGGTCGTCGCGGCTCATGGAGCGAATCACCCCGAATATCTTGAACTGGCGCACGTTGTGACCGCGCTGCGCGACGAGATGCTCGACCACCTCACGCGCGAAGAGCGCGTGCTCTTTCCCTGGCTCAAGCGGCTCGAAAGCGCCGGCCACGTGACCGGCCCGCCTTGGAGCGTCCGCGGACCGATCACCTGCATGATTCATGACCATGACGAGGTCGCCGCCGCGCTCGAAAAGATCAATCTCTTGACGAACAAACACACCGCGCCCGCGAACGGTTGCTCCACCGTCATGTCGCTGTTTCGGTGGCTGGGTGAACTGGAACGCGATACGCGCCGCCACATCCATAAGGAAAACAACATCCTCTTTCCGAAAGGCATTGAGGCCGAACAGCGGCATCTGTCGCGGCGCGCGGGCACAGGAGACGTAGCTCCATGTACATGACCATGACCTATCCGAGCGTACCGCTGCCGATCACGAACCGCACAAGCCTACCGCCGTCTTCACGCCGGTCTCTGCGCTCATCCGCTGACGTGATGCGCGCGCTCAGCGTCGGCGTGATGGCGGCCGGTCTGCTGCTTACCGGCTGCCGCTCCACACCCGCCTCGCGCGCGGCTGATGCAGCGCCAGTCGACGCCCTGGGAACAGAACCGGCACATGCTGGTCTTGCCCCCGCTGCGCCGGCGAGCGCCTGGACATCGAGCGCTGCGCGGAACGAAGTGCCTGTCGCCGCCGCGCCAACCACAGTGCCGACGGCGACGACGGCGGCGACAGCCGCGCGCCCGGCGCACCCCATGCCGCTTCCAAAGGATTTCATGGACGGCTATTACCTGCGCACCTGCGGATTGTGCGGCGTACTGCTCGGAGTCAAAGGCGAAGCCCTTGATTTACGGCATGAAGGGCGCGAGCTGAGAGTCTGTTCAGAGACGTGCCGCGGCGAACTGGAGCGTGACGCCGCGGTGGCCCTGGCCAAGATCGACGCCGCCCTCATGACGGATCAACGGCCGTACTATCCGCTGAAGACTTCGCTGATCAGCGGTGCGCCGCTGGGAGCCGCGCCGCTCGACTTCGTCTGGGGCAATCGGCGCTTTCGCGTCTGCGACGCATCGGAGCGCGCACAGGTGCTGGCCGACCCGGTGAAGTCGATCCGCGCGCTCGATCGGGCCGTGATCAGCGTGCAAACGCCGACCTATGGCATGCCCGAGAAATGCCCGGTGCAGGGCGACATTCTGCCGACCGATCGGAAGATCGATTTTGTCGTCGCCAACCGCATGATTCGGGTCTGTTGCGGCCGATGCGTGCGGATTGTGAAGGCCCGCCCCTATCAATATCTGGGCATGATCGAATACGCAAACCGCGCCGCCGTCGAGGCCGCGCCGCCAGACGGGGAATGAGCTAGGCTTCATCGGCGGCGCTGCCGCCGCGCTGCGCGAGGCGGACATACGTGCGCTTCGCGGGTGTTTGCAGAAAATCGGCCACCATGCGGCCGGCCCGGGTCCGCGCCAGCGTGATCACCTCCGGAATCACCGCCGAGAGCAACCGCCTGGAGCGATAGAGCCGTCGGAAGATTTCCTTGATCTCATCGCGCTCATCCGCGGCGAAGCCGTTGCGGCGCATGCCGATCAGGTTGATGCCGGCGATGCCCTCGACGCCGAACATCATGAACGGCGGCACATCACCCGCAACCGAGCCGTTGCCCCGGATCATGGCGTAAGCGCCGATGCGACTGAACTGATGAATGCCGGCGCCGCCGCCGAGAAACGCGCGCTCGCCGACCTGCACATGACCGGCGAGCAGGACGTTGTTGGCGAGGATCACGTGGTCACCGACCGCGCAGTTGTGGCCGACGTGCGCGCCGGCCATCAAGAACACATGCTTCCCAACGATCGTCGCGGACTCCGGCGCGGTGCCGCGGTGCACGGAGGCATGCTCGCGAATGATGCTGCCCGCGCCGACGTGAGCATACGTCGGCGCGCCGCTGTACTTGAGATCCTGCGGCGCATGCCCGACCACGGCGAAGGGATGAACCTGTACGTCGGCATCAATCCGCGCGCCGGTGAACAGATAGGCATGCGGCCAGATTTTCGCGCCGGCCGCGACGTACACGCCCCCCTCGACGATCGCATAGGCGCCGATCTCGGCCGTCGGGTCAATCTCGGCGGCGCGGTCAACAATGGCGGTGGGGTGTATCGGCATGTTGGCACTCCAAGCGCAACGAGCCATGGCGCACGTGTCGCGCGTGGCGCCGCGCCGAAGCCGTCATTCATCCGGCTCCGCCGCGAGCACGCCGGCCTCCAGCACGGCCCGGTCGATCAGCCGCTTCATCTCCGCGACCGCTTCGCGCATCCCGACGAAGAGCGCCCGCGAGACGATGCTGTGGCCGATGTTGAATTCCTCAAACACGCAGAGCCGTGCGATCGCCGCGATGTTGCGATAGGTCAGCCCGTGCCCGGCGTGCACGCTCAACCCCGCGCCATAACCCACGTCGGCCGCCTTCACCAGCCGCTCGAGCGCCGCGTCTTGCTGCTTGGGGCCTTTCGCATGTGCGTAGCCGCCGGTCCACAACTCGATCGCGTCAAAGCCGCACTCCTTGCAGGCGCGCACCTCGGCGGCCTCGGGCTCGATGAATGCACTGACGATGATCCCGGCCTCTTTGAGCCGCTCGACCACGGGGCGCAGTTGCTTGGCCAACCGCGCGACCGCCAGCCCTCCCTCCGTCGTCAGCTCTTCCCGCCGCTCGGGCACGAGCGTACACTGCGTCGGCTTCAGTTCGAGCGCGAGCTTCACGATCTCCGGCGCAGCCGACAACTCCATGTTAAGCTTGGTCGCGACGGTGCGTTTCAGCAACTCGGCGTCGCGGTCGTTGATATGCCGACGGTCCTCGCGCAAGTGAAACGTGATGCCGTCGGCCCCGCCCAATTCAGCCTGAGCGGCGGCCCAAATCGGGTCCGGCTCATCCGCGCGGCGGGCCTGCCGCAACGTGGCCACGTGATCGATATTGACGCCCAAGCCGTTCATGCAACTCCTCGGGCCAAGAGTTTATCGCAACTCTCAAGATTTGTTACGGCGGTCCGGACGAAGCGCGCAAACCAGGATCGTCCGTAAAGCCGGAGCGCGCCCGCAAGCAGAGCCGCGACCGTAAGAGGCTGTCGAAATACTTGTCAAAATCAAGCTCGACAGCCCGCCGATCGCCTGGCTTGGCATCCAAACCCCAGGTCTGATGCTGCGCCAAGCATTCGGCGCGCCGTCGCCGGAGTTTTTCGACAGCCTCGTAAGGAAGCGGAGATTCGCCAACAACCTCTCCACTCCCTTACGCTCGTGGCGCCGTCAAGCGGCCCAATCAATCAATACGCGCTTGCGACCCAAAGTTCCCAGGGTTCCTCAAGCACAAGCGCGAGATCAAATACCGGCTCGGGCGAGCGCCTACGGCTGCTTGCCGGCGGCGAATTCCTCCACATCCTGCCAATCGAGCAGCCCGTCGCCATTGAGATCGAGCGACTCCGCCTCGCGCCAGCCGCGTTGCCGCAACTCCGCGATCTTGATCGAAACCACCGGCGCCGGCGGCCCGGCGTTGGTGTTGCGCTCAACCGAATCACCATCCGGATCGCAGCAGCCGGCCTCGCTCGCCGCCAGGAAATTGTTGTAGATGAAACCGAAATCAAGCGTGCTGACGACACCGTCGCCATTGAAGTCCGCATGCGGCGAAGCGGTCGTGCACGACGTGCTGCCCGAGCCATACGTCGTCATGAACCGCCGCAGATACAGACCAAAATCGAGGATGTCGATAAAGAGCGAATCATCGAGATTGCCGCCGAGCAACGCGGCCGTCCCGACCAGACTCGCCTGATAGCCGCCCGAAACCGGCGTGAGTGACGCCGTCCGGCGGAGCGTGTGCAGGCGGTCGCGTACGGTAACGCAGTCATACGTCCCGCACGGAATCGCGATCGCCACGCCGCTCGCCACGCCGCCGCTAAAGACCACCTCTTGGGCGATCGTCACGGGCGGCGAACAGCCGACTGAATCCCACAGCTCCAACGTGATGCAGCGCGTCAGCGCACCCGAGACGATCGTCGGCGAAAGTTGCAGATCGACCGTCAGCGTCGCCGTCGGCAAGACCATAACCGTCACACTCGCACAACCCGACGCCCCGCACGAACTTTCCCAACGGGCGTGATACGTCGTCGTAACCGTCGGCGAAGCGATCGTCAGCACGGCGCCGACGCCGATGGCCGTCCCGCCGCACGAACCGGCGTACCACGACAACGTGTCGCCGCTGCCGCCCGTGGCGGTCAGCGTGATGTCGCCGGGGTCGTCGGCGCAGAACCCGCTGCGGCTCGAGGAGGCCGCGCTCGGGGCGCTCGGCAGCGGCGCGACTGTCACCGTAACGCTCGCGCATCCCGAGTCGCCGCAACCATTCGACCAGCGGGCGAAGTAGGTCGTCGTCACCGCAGGTGATGGAATCGTCAGCATGACGCCGGCGCCGATGAGCGTGTCGCCGCATGAGCCGGTGTACCAGTTCAACGTCGTGCCGCTTCCGCCGATCGCCGTGAGCGTGATGTCGCCGGAGTCGTCGGCGCAGAACCCGCTGCGATCCGCTGTGGCGCCGCTGGGTGCTTGCGGTGCGGCGAGAACCGCCAGCGTCGCCGCACTGCTGGTCTGCGTCCCGCAACCATTCGTCACGACGCAGTCATACGAACCGGCGTCGCTCAAACCGACCGGGTCGATCGTCAGCACCGCGCTGATCGCACCGCCGATCGGCGTGCCGTCCTGTCGCCACTGATAAGTAATCGGGGCCGTGCCCGTCGCGGTCACGCTGAAGCTCGCGCTGCCGCCGACACACTGTGATACATCGTCCGGCTGGTCGGTGATCGTCTTGCCGATCTGAATCGTGACCGTCAGCGCGTCCGCCGCCGGCGTCACGCACGGCGCGACCGGCTGACCCGTCAGCG
>CAYQLG010000011.1:0-25403 GCA_964418235.1 uncultured Planctomycetales bacterium | reverse complement strand
CGCTCGCGCTGCCGCCCAGCGTCACCGTGCCGCCGGCGCAGATCGTCACGTCGCCCCCGGCGTTCACGCTCGGACCCGGCTGAATCGTCACGGTCAGCGCGTCCGCCGCCGGCGTCACGCACGGCGCGACCGGCTGACCCGTCAGCGTCAGCGTCACCAGTTCCGTCGCGATGTCGCCCGGACCCGGCGTGTAGACCGCCGTCAGCGAGGTCGCATCACTGAACGTGCCGTCGCCGCTCGTCGTCCAGAGCGTCGAAGCCGCGTCGCTCGCGCTGCCGCCCAGCGTCACCGTGCCGCCGGCGCAGATCGTCACGTCGCCGCCAGCGTTCACGCTCGGCGGGGCCTGCACCGTGAGCGCCGCGGTCGCGCTCGTCACGCTGCCGCATGAATTCGAAACCACCACGTCATAGTTGCCCGCCTCCGCCGGCGTGATCGGGTTGACCGTCAGCATTGCCGTGGCAACTCCCGAAAACGGCGGCGTCTCCGTCAAGGCGACGCCGTTGCGCCGCCACTGATACGTCAGCGTTGCGCTGCCCGCCGCCGTGACGGCGAACGTCGAGCCTTCGCCGACACAGACCAGATCCGCATCGGGCTGATCGCTGATCGATGGCGGCGTGCAGCCGGTCGTGATGACAAAGCGGTTGAAGCCCGTGTATTCGACATCGACGCTGCCAAAACCCGGGTTGCCGGCGCCGTTGATGCCCGGCATCGGCGGAATCGTCTCGTTGGAGTTGAAGCGCGTCGCCGAGCAATACGCGACGTGGAAATCGATCGTATCACCGAGGCCCAGGCCCAGCTGCGCCAGCGGTATCACCGCCTCGCGGAAGCCATTGCCCGTGACCGCGCCGCTGACGACCGCGCCGGCAGTGCTGATGAAAGCATGCGGAATTCCCGGCCCCTCCAGATCAAAGAGCGCCGCGCCCGCCCCGCCATTGGTGAAGACCAGCGCAAACTCCGCCAGCGTGCGTGAATAGTCGAGCCGGTCGCGCGTCAGGTCGGAGAGCGCCGCGCGCCCGCCGTCGCTGATGTCGTCCATCGTCTGGTCCCAGTGGCTGCTGATGCAATCGGCCGTGTCGAGATAGATGATGGCGTTGTCATTCACGCCGCCGCCCGGCTGGAAGCCGATGTAGAGATTCGTGGCGTCGCTGTTCATGTAGAGGACGCCGTTGCCGAGCGTGCCGCCAAAGCCCGTGCCGCCGCCGGTATAGCTGTAGCTGTTGCCGGCGCCGTATTCATTGGCCCCGAGCGCGCCGTCGACCGTCGCGCCGGCGATATCGACGTCGGTGCGCGTCACGGTCGGGTTGACCGTGGCGATGGTAATGCTGCCGCTGGGCAGTGTGCCGCTGGCGCCAAAGGTCCACTGGCCGCCGTTGGCGATCTGCTGGAGCACGCGAGTCGCGTTGGCCGCGGTCACGCCGGCGAGCGAGCCGGTGTTGAACGCCATGAAATTCTGCGTGCCGCCGCTCTGGCCGAAGGTGAGCGCGGTCAACAGCCGGCGCAGACCGGGGGGGATGTTTCCCGTGTTGGGATCAATCGCATCTTCAAAGAGATTAGAGTCATCGAGCACAAATAAGTGAACCGTCGGATTTGCGAGAGGATTGTTGCTGAATGCCTGGAATGCGTAAATCTGTTCACCGCCTGACGCGGATAGAGCAAGCTGGGAGAAACTCCCCGTTGCTCCTGGAATCGCGCCAGTTGTGGTCCATGAATAATCTGAAGTACTCGTGTACGCTCGAATGACTGTTCCCGCGGCTACCGGATTGATAGCCGTCCACATACACAAATCCTCATTACCATCACCAAGACCAGTCGTATTTCGGAAAGATTGCGTGGCGTTACTCCAGCCATTGTCCGTGAAGTAGATCACCGTCCCGGCGGGAATTGTCCGCAATGTGACAAAGCTGAACGTATCCGGCGAGCCATTATCAATCCATCCCGTCAGCGCGATGTCGCCGGGGCAGAGCCAGACGTCCCCATCGCAGCCATAGCGGGCGAGGAAAGCTGAGCCAAGGTCGCCGGCGGAGGTGAAACTCCCGCCGACAATAAGCTCACCATTGAACTTTTGCAGTGCATCGACCGTGCCACTCACCCCGCTGCCGAGCGGTTGCCAAACAGAGCCATTCCAGGCGGCAATGCGATTGGCGGGAATGCCGCCAGCAATAGTAAACGCACCTCCAGCAATAAGTAGATCATTGTAGACTGTCAATTCCGCGACGTTAAGGTTATTGATGCCGCCTCCGACGGACGACCAGACGCTGCCACTCCAGGCCGCGACGCGGCTGGTACCGCTAACACCACCCGCACTAGCAAAAGCCCCTCCGGCGATGACTTGATTGTTGAAAATCGTTAGTGCGCGAACGCTCCCCCCGGTTACGCCGGCTCCCAGATTTGACCAGACAGATCCGTTCCAACGCGCGATATTTGCAGCCGCAACTCCTCCGGCGGATGAAAAACTACCTCCCGCGTATAGGTCGTCACCAGATGTCGCAAGTGCATTTACAAACGCGTTAGCATTAAACCCGGTCCCCATGCCCGACCAACTTGTACCATTCCATCGCGCGATTCCATTGACGGTTACGCCGCCGGCTGTTAGGAACTGTCCTGTGGCAATCAATTCGTTATTGAAAACGGCCAGTGCGTTCACTGCGTCAGTACCCGAGCCTGACATGCCTGTGGCTAATGGCTGCCAAATGGATCCGTTCCAGCGCGCGATTCGATTTGCGCTGACACCCCCGAACGTGGCAAATCCGCCGCCAACCACCAGTTCATTTTGAAAGGTAGCCAGGGCGTAGATATCATTCGATACTCCGGTATCGCCGCCCAACGGCTGCCAGCTCGATCCATTCCAGCGAGCGATTCGATTGATCGGTGTGCCTCCAATTAATGAGAATAAGCCGGCTGCACACAATTCCCCATTGAAAATACCCAAACTGGTAATGCTGCTATTAATGCCGCCGGCGACCGACGTCCAAGTAGTGCCATCCCACACCGCCAACCCCTTTGCCGGCGTCATTCCCACCAAGGTAAAGAGCCCACCCGCAATCAGCCGACCTGAGAACACGGCCAGCGCGCGGACCGTACCATTTATGCCACTACCCAGCGCCGCCCAACTCGATCCGTTCCAGCGGGCTACGCGATTGGCCGATATACCGCCCGCCAGCGTGAAACCTCCACCTGCCAGCAGGTCGCCACCATCCACGTACAGGCTGCTCACTGCGTTATTCATGCCGGTACCGTACGTCTGCCAGATCGTTCCATTCCACCTGGCGATGCGACTGACCGGCACATCCCCGGCCTGATTGAACCCGCCGCCTGCGACCAACTCACCGCCATAGACAGTCAGGCATTCAACATTGCCGCCGAAGATTCCCGTCGATAGCCCGCTCCAACTTGAGCCGTCCCAGCGCGCGATCCGCGCAATGCTCGCCCCGCCCGCCGTGGTGAACCCGCCGCCGACAATCAGCGCACCGTCATAGTTGATCAATGCGAGCACCTGAGCGCTGACGCCGTTGCCGCCCCCTGTCCCAAGTGAATTCCATGTAGCGCCATTCCAGCGGGCTATGTTGTTGGCGGTGAGCCCGCCGGCGGTGATGAAGGCCCCGCCGGCGATGAGTTCGCCGTTATACACGGCTAGCGCATTCACCGCGCTGCCCGTGCCTGTGCCCAGCGCATGCCACTGTGCACCATCCCACCGGGCAACAAAATTGACGGTGATGCCGCCGGCCGAAGCGAAGTTGCCGCCGGCGATCAAATGGCCGTTATAGATGGCCAAGGCACGAACTTCGGCGCTCGTGCCGCTGCCAAGCGCCTGCCAGGTTGTTCCATCCCACATGGCGATGTTATTCGCCGGGACATCTCCGGCGATCGTGAATGTCCCGCCGATCACGAGCCGCTCCGGCTGTGGACCCGCTCCATCCGGATCCCAGGTCGTCAGCGCGCGAACATCTCCATCCACGCCCGGCACGCCTTGCCCCGGCTGCCAGGTCGGCGTGCACTGCGCCGCAGCGGGCGCAGCGCCGATGCTGAGTGTCAGACCCACCGCGACCATCCACCATCCGAATGCGATACCTGTCCGCAGCATTTCCACTCTCCAGAAAAAAGCACATCCGTGCGCCGGCCGGCGTTTCCCTGCGCCGCACCGGGCATGGCCATATAAAAAAAACGGCGCAACGACGTCCCCGCCCCTGCGCCGAATTCTTGCCGACTTTTGTTGAAGCCGCACGGTTCTCAAACTGACTAACCCGGCCGTGGCGGCACGACTATCAACGCAGCCGGCGCGGCGGACCACGCGCGCGCCATAGCTGCGATTTCACCTGAAAGCCACCGGTTGGAAACCGGCGCCACACTTCTAGCTGGCTAGAGCTTTTTCAAATTTGCTCTGTCGCCTTTAGCAGAGCCGCGACCGTAAGGAAGCGGAGATTCTCGGAAAATCTAACCTCTCCCTTACGGTCGTGGCTCTGCTGAGCTAAGGTCGTGGCTCTGCTGAGCGACGGAACAATTCTGAAAATGCTCTAAATGCCGCCCATGGCCAAAAACTCGACAAAGCCGCCGATGTCGTCAAAGTCGCAGAACGCGCTGCAATCCATGTCGGCATTCAGCCAGACGCAGCCCGGGAACTCGGCCATGTACGCGACTTCGCCGACCATCGCCGTCACAAATGGGCCGATGTCGTCAAAATTCACGAGACCGTCGCAATTGGTGTCGCCGCGCGCCACCGGCACCAGCAACGCGCCTTGCAACGTGCCCGTGATCGACTGTCCCGGCACCACCGCGCTGTACACCGCCGTCACGCTGAACATGCCGCGCGTCGGCGGCATGTTCACATCCGTCGCCGGCGGGCCGACCAGCAGCTTTTTGAAGACGAACCGCACAACCAGCAGCCCGCTCGGCGTCGCCTGGGCCGGCGTGCCGAAGCGACTGAGCGCGCTGTACAGCGCGTCGCCGTCGAGAAACGTGTTATTAAGACCGTCGAGGCCGCTATCGGGCGGAAAGCCCGACGACAGCCACGTGTAAGGCCCGATGTTTTCCCGCCGCAAGAGCTGCAGCCGGCCGGGGTTCCACGTGAGGATCACATCCATGGCCGAGAACGCCTGCGGGCTGCCGGTGTCGGAGACCGCATAGAGATCGACCGCGACCTCCTGGCTGAGGCACGGCTCGGGAACCGGCCGCAGCTCGAGCCGCACCGCGCCCGACGCCACCGCGGCGCCGAAGCCAAGGATCATCGCCAGCAGCGCCAAACATCCGCGCCCGGCCCGTGTGGCCGGGGCGCGCAGGGCGTCGCCGGCACCGAAAAACGGCTGAAACATCATGTTCATACTCCGCGTGTGTACGACTGAGAAAGCTTCATTTTAGTCTATCCATGCCCGCAGCCCAACCGCATTTCGCCGCGCGGCCCAAACAGCGCGGCCAACATCCGGCGCTTGCCGGGCATGGCCGCTGCTGCGCCGCGAGGCGGCCCCGAGGCATCCCCAGGGCCGGCCCAGCGACGCAGCAATAACCAAACACCTAGCGCCGCACGCCGCCCGGCGGCGCCGCGACTGCGGCCATGTGCGCGGCGATGTCCTGCTCATCGAGCCAGCCATCGCGATTGACATCGGCCGTGCGTAGCTTGCCCATGCCGCGCTGCTCTAACTCTGCGAGCGAAATCCGCGTGACCGGTCCGCGCTGGCGCCGGCCGGCCCCATCCGGAGGCCCGGCATTTCGGCCATCATCGCCCACGACGCCATCCGCCGATGGGCCATCGGAGGACGAGCCGTCACCCTCCGAGCCATCCGCGGCGCCGCAGCAGTTCGGCTCGCGCCCGGCGAGGAAGTTGAGCAGGATGAACGTCGCGTCCGCGGTCGTCACCGTGCCGTTGCCGTTGAGATCGGCGTGCGGCGCGGGCGTGGCGCAGGTGGTGTTCGGCGTGCCGTAATTCGTCGCGTATTGCGACAAATAGAGGCCATAGTCGAGGATGTCGATGAACTCGTCATCGTTGAGATTGCCGCCGATCAGCCAGCGCGTCGGACCGGTGAAGTCAACGACGTACTGCCCGCTGCTGATGATCAGCGTGTCGTCGGTCCGCCGCAGCGTGTGCAGCGGGTCGCGCGCCGTGACGCACGAATACGGGCCGCACGGCACGCGCACGATCACGTCGCTGGCCACGCCCGCGCTGAAGCTCATCACGACATTCGCCGTGTGGGCCGGCGCGGCGCCCGGGCAGTTCCAGAACTCCAGGCGAATGCAGCGCGCGATCGTACCGATTGAAACCGTCGGCTGAAGCTGAACGCTCACGCGGAACTCAACCTCCGGCTCGACCGTGACAGTAAACGTACAGACCGACGAATTGCCGCACGCATCGGTGAATGTATATGTCACCGGCGTCGTGCCGACCGGGAAGAACGCCCCCGGCGAATGCGACGCGCTCACGCTGACCGCGGTGCAATTGTCCGTCGCGCTCGGCGGCGTCCACGAAACCGTCGCACCGCAACCCGGCGCCTGCGACGGAACCGTGATCGCCCCCGGACAGCCCGAAACGACCGGCGGCACATTGTCGAGCCACGTAAAGGTCTGCGAGCAGGTCGCCGCGTTGCCGGCGCAATCCTCTGCACGATAGGTGCGCGTCAGGATGCGCGGCGAGCCGGGGCAGCCCGTGCCGCTATTAAGCGAATCGCCGACAAAGCTGAACGTGATCGGCCCGGCGCAGCCGCTATCGACCGCGTTGCCGCCTTGCGAAACAAAGGTGCCCAGATTCACCGCGGGAGGCGGCGGCAGCGTCGTCAGACACTCGAAAGATTGATCGGGCGGACATGTGATCATCGGCGGCGTGCCGTCGATGCAAATCGGCGGCGAATCAAGCGTCGTCGGCACGACCGGCAAGCCGATCGGATTCGAGAACCGCGTCGGCGGCTGATGCGCGCGGAAGACGACGCTCGTCAGCCCTTCGATCGCGCCCGCGACAAAGCTCAGCGTGACCAGGTCGCCGCCGGCGCTCGTCGGTGTCTGACCGCTCACATCGTTGATGCCCGCCGCCAGATCAATCTCGCCCCCGCTCGCGAAGACCGGGTCGAGAATCGGCAGATCATAGGGCAGCGGACGAATGTACGTTCCCGAGCCAAACGACAGCCGCGCCGCATCAAACCCGAGGAACGCCTGATAGCCGCGCACCAGCCCCGGCAGGCAACGTTGCGACAGCGTGACCGTCACGGTCTCGCCCGGCCGCACGCAAACATCGGCCGGCTCGTTGATGCGCAGTTGCAGAATGTTCGCCGCCTCGCATGGTACGCCGCGAAGATTGAAGCCCGATTGATTGAGCCGCGGCGAGAAGCCGCCGATGTCCATCTCCGCCGGATGATCGTAAAGCCCGTCTCGGTCGCTCAGCACGGCCATACCGCCCGGCCCGCGCCGGCGCACGTCGGACCACATGCGATCCTGATTGTCGCCATAGGTCACGGTACCAGGCCCGGTGAAGACGGCATGGACGTCGGGATCGCGCACGCCCTCGCCTTTCAGCGCGTCCCACTCGAGCGGGATGATCTCAATATAAAACGACTCATCGAGATCAAAGTCGTAGCCGAACGCCTCGAGATCGATCGGGAATGTCCGCACGGCGTAATTGCCCGCCGCCGGAATCGTGATCGGCGAGAACAACCACGCCAGCGAGCTGACGAGCGTTCCCGGGGAGACGACCGGATTCGCCGCGCTCGCGACCGGATCGGGCGGAGCGGTAAAGATGTTGACGACGATCATCGGCTGGACTTGATCGCCGGCGAAGTCGCCGTGGACGCCAAAGGCGAATTCGTACTCGGTGACATGTCCGCCGCCAACCATCGCGGCGGCCGGCCCCATCACGCCGTCGTCGAGCGCCCAATAGATCGTCTGGCCATAAGACCAGAAGCCATTGACGCCGCCGAGCGGCTGACGGCCGACCGGGCCGGGCTGAAGGCCGGTGTAGAGATCGACCGCCGCGCCATTGAGGCCGCCACGCGCCGAGCGCGCGTCAGTTGCAAGCTGCGCTTCGAGCACGCCGAGCACGGGCAGCGCCGCGATATTCGCGCCGTTGCTGCCCATGGCCGCATCTTGGCGCGCGGCTTCTTCGCTCGCCGCGACGGCCAGATCGGCCCGCAGCTTTGCGAGGCGCTCCGCGCTGACAGGAAACTGCGCGAAGAGCGCCCCGCCGCACAGCGCCGCCAGCGCCAGCGCGGCGACGCTACGGCGTGTACGCCGACCGCAGTGATCTTGCATTTGCTCAACCGGTTCGATCGAGCGCGCTCGCCGCACGGCGGAAACGACTCGCGCACATGGATTCAAAAAGCTCATCAGACCCCACTCCCCAATAGATTGCCCATCTTTTTGCGAACACATAGCTCAACCTCTCGCCGCCGCCAGCCCGGCCGACACAGCGAATGAATTTCATGTGGCCGCGTGGGCGACGCGCCAAACGGCACGCGCCGCCCACGTCGGCTCACCTCCAAGGATCGCGACTACTTGCCGCTTCCGTTCCGCGACTGCGGAGCGAAAACGCCGGCATTCGCGGCGTTCATCAACACATTCTCCTGATAGAGCCGCTTCAGCTCTTCCATCGAGATCGCGTTCCGGCCCGGCGGCGTCGGCGCCGCGGGTTGCGGCAGCGTGCCCGACAGCAACGCGCCGATGTCTTCGACATCAAGCACGCCGTCGGCGTTCAGATCCGCGGCGACGAGATATTCCATGTCGCGCGCGATCAGTTCCTTCACCGTAATGCTCAGGATCGGACCATCGCCCGCCTCTTCTTCGCCGCCGTCCAGCAGCGCGCAGCAGTTCGGCTGATGCCCGTCGAGGAAGTTGCTGAGGATGAACGTGAAGTCGGGCGTGCTCACGATGCCGTCGCCGTTGATGTCGGCATGCGGGAACGCCGTCGCACACGTCGTGCTCGCGCCGACCACTGTGCCAAACTGCGACGTGTAGACGCCGAAGTCCAGGATGTCGATGTAGAAGTCATCGTTGAGATTGCCGCCGAGCAGGCGATTGCCCATGCCGGGCAGCGTCTCATCCGGACGGGCGCCGGTGAAGCTGACGTTGTACGCGCCACTCATGATCGTCGGCGTCGCCGTGCTGCGCAGCGTGTGCCGCTTGTCGCGGGCCGTCACGCACTCGTAGTTGCCGCAGGGAACCGTGAACGTATCCGTGCCCACGCCGCCCGAGAACGTGATGACGCGCTCAATCTCGACCACGCTCGGCGTCGGCGAGCAGTCATACAGCCGGAACGTGATGCAGCGCGTGATCGGCCCGGCCACGATCGTCGGCGAAAGCTCGACGGTGACATTCATCACATTCGTGCCGGAAACGACCACATCCTGCGTGCAGGTCGCGCTGTTGCCGCATTCATCGGTCGCGGTCCAGGTGATCGTGGTCGTGCCGACGGGGTAGACCGCCGAAAGCGCCAGCATGTCGCTGCGCGTGCCGACGACCGCGACCATTGTGTCGCAGTTGTCCGTCGCCGCCGGTGCGGTCGGATTCACAAACGTCGCGCCCGCGCCGCAGCCGGTGTTCGCATCGGAGCTGACCGAAATCGCCGGCAGCGGGCAAGCCACCGCGAACGTCGGCGGCGAGTCATCGACGACATTCGCCGAGCCGCTGACCGGCGTCGCTGCAATGCCGCAGCAGTCGGCCGCGTTCACCGTGATCTGCACCGCGACCGGGCAGCTCGTGACCGCGGAGACGACGACCGAGCCGCTGACCGTGACGGTGTCGCCATCGACGACCGCCGCGTTGAACATGAAGCCGCTGAGCGTGGCCGCGCCGCCGGTGATCGAAGCCGCGGCGCTCACGCCGGCCGGAACGATGCAGCAACCGTCATTGATCGTCGTGCTGAATGTGACGGTGCGCTGGCACATGCCATCGACCGAGCCGCCGACCACCACGACCGGATCAATCACCGGAGCGGCGGCGTCAACGCTGATCGCCGGCAGCGGGTTCTTCTGGAGCGGCGCCACCGCCGAGCCGAAGCTATCGCTGAGCTTGGTCTGCAGCGCGCCCATGTCAGCGGCGAAGCTGACCAGGCTGCCCAGACCGCACGTGGCGGGCGCACCAGCCCGTACGCGGAAGCGCAGACGTGCGACGACGGTATCGTCCGCCGTACCCGTGCCGCCGGCCGGATCGACGCCGACGGAGTAGAAGACGCGCCCGGCCGCAGGCTCAAAATCGATGATCTCGGTGCAGAAGCGTTCCGGATGCATCGAATCGCACGAAGCAAAAGCCGGATCGCCGCCGAGATATTCGAGCCGCGTCGTGTCATATGCCAGATACGCCTGCGCGCCGACGATGACGGCCTTCGAGCCGGAGATGGCCAGCTCGACCGTGATCGTTTCGCCTTCGACGTAGCAGATGTCGCCGCCCATCGGCAGCAGTGAGATCGTCGCCGGCGCGTCGAGCCACGGGCAATAGGCGACCGTGTCGTCGCTGACGCCGTTGCCGAGCGTGCCGACCGCGTTGAGGCTGTCGCCGACCGGCGGGCAGGTCGTGCCGTCGGTCTCGACCGTGCCGAGCGGATCGCTCGGGCCATCCGGCGCACCCCAGTAGTTATCCATCGCACCCTGTACGGTCGTTGTAGAAGCGGAAGTGTTGAACCCGCCGCTGACGTTGCTCGCGATGCTGCTGTGATGCACATCACTGTTGAGCGTGCCGCCGTCTTCGTCGGCGTAGATGCCCGTGTCCCAATCACGGATCAGGCAGTTCTCGACCTCGACCGTCAGCGTGCCACCGGTCTGGGTGTTGGTCCAGATGCCGACGGTGTTCGCCGCGTCGCTGCCGATGAACTGCGAATTCTCGATCGTCAGCGTCATCGGCACGCCGCCGTCGAGCGCGCTGGTTCGATCGGCCGCGTTGTAGGGTTGAGCGCGGCTGAAGTCGGCCGGGCCGTTGACCGCGGCGCCGTTGGTGTAGGCAAAGATGCCATTGCTGTTGAAGCCGCCCATCGCAACGACCGGCTCGGTCGGGTTGCGGAATTCGCAGCCGCTGATCGTGCCACCGGCGGTGGTGTCGGCGAGATATCCGACCTGGTTATTGAGCAGATCACAGTTGTTGAGGCTCACCGTTCCGCTCGTCAGCACCGGCAGCACGCCCGACGCCGAGTACGTCGGCCCGGTGTAGAAGTGGCCGCTGATCGTACAATCGGTCAGTGTGCCGCTCGAACCAAAGCCGATCTGCACGCCGTTCTGCGCGGTGACCGCGGTCGGCCCGGCGCCGGTGACGGTGCAATCGGTCATCGTGATGGTGCGGCCCGGGCCCGAGAAGGCCGTGCCATTCTTCTGATACTCCAGCAGCGCCGTGCGGGTGACATTGAGCGTGAACGGACCGGCGGTGAGATTGTCGGCGTGCAGCGCGACGCCATCCTGGCAACCGCTGATCGGATTGTCGCGGACGTTGGTGATGACGGCATCTTCGACCGTGCCGCCGGCTTCCCAGTACGAAATGCCGATCTGATCGCTGCCGCAGGTGTTCAGGAAATTACCGTCGACGCGCAGATTGTCGATCGTTACGCCGATGCAGTTCTGAATCGAGACGATCGCCTTGGCCGTGCCGCCGAAGACCGGCGTGGGCGTCATGCTGCCGATGCTCGGCGAGCGGATGATCGTGTTCGATGCGGGATTCGAGCCGCTGCCGATACCGCGCAGCGTCAGGTTGTTCAGGCCGTTCACGATGACCTGCTCGGTATATGTGCCGGCGGAAATCTCGATCAAATCTCCCGCGCTCGCGGCATTGACCGCGGCCTGGATCGTGCAGTGATACGAACCCTGTGTGACGTTATGCACCGGGCCGTTGCCGAAATCGACGCGGTCGCCGCCGTTGAGCAGGCTCGTATCGACCCAGTCGATGTAGGTGGTCGAGTTCTGCGGGCTGGAGCCGACGCCAAACTGCACATTCGTCACCTTCGCGCTACCGCCAAAGAGCACGTCACCCCAGGTGTAATCGGTCATGCCGATCGTCTTGGCGACGTCGGTCAGCGCGGCGATCTGATTGAGCGAGTAGACGCCCGGCGGCGTGCCGTTGAAGTACAAATTCCCGGCCTGGCGAAAGATCTTCCAACAGACCGTGTCGGCGTCGGTCGTGAACGTATCCCACGCACCGATCGTCCAGCCCGGATTAGTGCCGCGCCAATCGACCAGCACGATGTCCCAGGTCGATTCGCCCGAGCGGATCGCGCTGAAGCCCTGCTGCGATTGATCCGCGCCCGTGCCCCAGAGCGTCGATTGGACGCCGATCTTGATGATGCCGGCTTCGGCCGAACTGTTCGCGTAGTAGCGATAGTTCGCGAAAAAGCCGGTGCGCAGATCGCCGGTGACAAACCCGGCGAGATTGACCGTGCTGATCGTCGATTTGCTATTCGCGCCGCCGCTGCTCGTCTTGGTCAGCGTCAGGGCGTCGGTATTGCCCGGCGCGTCGCAGACGAACTGCAATTGTTGAGCGATGGCAATGTCATCGGCTGCGGTGGGTGTTTGCCCCGGCCGGCCGAAATGCGTCAGCGTTGTGCCGACGAGATTCGCGCCGGTCGGGCCGCGCGTGTCATCTGACCGCCAGCCTCCGACGCCGAAGCCTGTGATGTTCTGCGTCGCCGCGAGGGCCGAACCGGCCAGCCCGCCGATGAGCAGACACGTTGTGAACCAAGTGCCTCTACAACGCATAATTATTCTCCTCTCGAATCGTTCAATCCTGTCAAACTCTCCGCCGTGGCCCCCAGCGGCTGAACAGCCAGCCGCGCACTTGGACGCCGACGGAAATCACGAAATACGGATCGATCCTGCGCCGCACAGCAATCCACTCCGGGTGGAGCAGGCTTCCAGCCTGCACGGACAGGCAAGATGCCTGTCCCACCCCTGCCAGATGCCTGTCCCACCCCTGCCAGATGCCTGTCCCACCCCTGTTCTGTTAGGTGTTCTATGCAGGCCATCTGCTCGCTCCGCCCGGGCTGTCCGACGCTTTTTCATCGTTTGATAATTTTTTGCCGCGGTCGCGGCGCTCAAAGCCGCCGCCACAGACCGCAACAGTTCTAAATCACATCCGCCGTCGGCCACGGAGGGCCGACGCTACAGCACGCCGTCGGCGCTGTAGCGTTAGGACTCCGTGCCCAACGCCGGGTCGGGTAGCCGCCGTGTGCTGGCTCCATCCGCCGTCGGCCCGGGAGGGCCGACGCTACAGCACGCCGTCGGCCGCGCAGGGCCTACGCTCCTGGCGCGTGACGCATTCCTTGCTCCATTCGTTCTTCGCTATTCGCAATTCGCACTTTTAACGCGCGCCAGACGACCCGCCGGCGCACCGACGGGTCATCTGGACGCGCTGGGTGTCGTCACTAACGGCGCTTCGAAGCGCCGCCGCTTGGAGCGGTCGTGTTCTCGCCGACCGGCGCGAGCGTTGCCGCCGGGCGCGCGTTCTGCGGGCGGACGCCCATCATGAACGCGGCCACGTCGTTCGCATCGAGCCAGCCGTCGCCATCGAGATCGCCCGCGATCAGATCAGGCAGGCCGCGCTTCACGAGTTCCGCAACCGCGATGCGCAGCACCGGTCCGTCGCCGGCCTCCTCATCCATGCCATCCGATGCGCCGCAGCAATTCGCCTCGTGGCTCTCCAGGAAATTCACCGAAATGAACGAGAAGTCCACCGGCTGAACCGCGCCGTTGCCGTTGATGTCGGCGTGCGGCGGCGCCGTGCTGCAGGTCGTGTCACCCGTCGGCGGACCTCCATACGTCATGCCGAACTGGAATGAGTAGATGCCGAAGTCGAGGATGTCGATGTAGAAGTCGTCGTTGAGATTTCCGCCGACGAGGTTGTCGCCGCCGGTGAAGTTCAGCACGTAGCGATTCATGCCGTCGATCGTCGGCGTCGCGGTGCGCCGCAGCGTGTGCAGCCGGTCGCGCGCGGTCGCACAGCTATAGCTGCCGCACGGCACGGTGAAATTCACCGTGGCCGGCGCGACGACGCCGTCGGTGATCGTCCAGGTGACCGGCACATCGACGGTCTGTGTCGTGCCCGGGCAGGTCCAGAAGACGAACGTGACGCAGCGCGTCAACATCAGCACCGTGCCGGGGTTGATCGTGTCCGGATCGTGATAGACGCCGTCGAGGCCGACCGTCGCGACAACCTGGTTGACGTTGTTCACCGTGATCGTCTGCATGCAATTGCTGCTGTTGCCGCAATTGTCAGTCGCGGTCCAGGTGATCGTGGTCACGCCCGCCGGATAGGGATCAGTCAGCGGCAAGGCATCGCTGCGCACTGCCGTGATGACCGGGGCCGGGTCGCACGTATCGGTCGCGGTCGCCGTGCCCGCGGCCACCGTCGCCGCTGACGCTGAGCAGCCGAGATTCGAATCGGCATCGACCGTGCGGGGCGGCGGGCAGGTAATCACCGGCGGCGTGGTATCGACAAAGTTGATGCGCTGGATACAGCCGCTGATATTGCCGGCACAATCCGCCGCACCCCAGCCGCGCAGTACGAACCGCGACGGGCACGTGCTGCTGGCCGGCTCGAAGTCATTCGACGTGGCGTTGAACTCAACCAGATCGACATAGCCGATGTGATTGGCCCAATCGCCACCGCCACTCGATCCGACGAGGAAATTCAGACCTGGCAAGAGAATCCAATCCACGATCCGGGCATTCGGATAGAGACCGATGTAGTGGCTGAGCGAACGGTACTCGCCGCCGCCGCCAAGCGTCAGCAAGCCGAAGCTCGTCGTATACCACCAGCCGTTGCCCGAGAGCACATCCCACGTCTGCCAGACATCCTGCGCCACCGCGCCCTGACCCGGCACATAGACCGGCTCGAAGACGAACGTCGTGTCGCGCGTGCCATTGCCGTCGAGATCGACGTACATGTTGATCGACGGCGCCAAGTGCGGCAGCGAGAGCGACGCCGACGAGACATATGTGCGATAGCGGAACGTGCTGATCGAACTCAGCAGCGTGCCGGAGTAATTGCTCGTGCCCAGGAACGTCTTGCCGCCCAGGCCGGCGCCCGTGCCGCTGCCGGTGCGCATTTCGAAGCTGCCGACACCCGCCGGCGGTGTGCCCGGCCCGCTCACCATCGCGCCGGTCGCCGTGTTCTGGGTGTAGAACGACCAGCCCGCCGGGTTCGGCGCGGTCAGCGCCGTCGAGATCGGCCCATCGCCGGGGCCGAGGATCGTCACCGGGCCGCCGCAGTTGTCCACCGCGGTCGGCGTGCCCGTCACGCCCGGACCGTACGGCGTCGCCCACTCGACCGTCGCGGTCGGCGGACAGGTAATGACCGGCGGCGTCACGTCGTTGATCGTGATCGTCTGCACGCAGTTGCTGCTCAGACCGCAATCATCGGTCGCCGTCCACGTGCGCGTGATGAAGCCGGTGTAGGTGCATGTGCCGACCTGCGTGAAGACATCGACGAAGCCGACCGTCGGCGTGTCGTCGCAATTGTCGGTCGCGGTCGCTGTGCCGGTGAAGGCCGGCGTGGTCGGGTCGTCACATTCGACCGTGACATTCGCCGGGCAGGTGCTGACCGAACCGGCGACGCTCATCGTCAGATCGTCGAAGTAAATGCCGTCCGGCGAAGCGCCGCCATCCGGAGAGCTGATGCGGAAGAGCGTCGAGTTGACGGCCGGGGGAAGCGGTGCGCTTTCAAAATCGCGGTAGTACTCTTCCCACGTGGTCGAGACGACCTTCAGGTCGGCGCCGGTCAGTGTCGGCGTCGTGCCGAGGTAGACCTTCACCACGTCGTTGTCGCGACCATCGTAGAACGTGACCTCGACGCGGGCGTGATACCAATCGCCCCAGGTCAGTCCGGTCTGCACCGTCTGAATCGGGAAGCTGTCGTCGGCGGAGACGCCGATCGTGCCGTTGTTGCTGTAGCCCTGATAGAAGACGTTGAGATTGCCGCCATCCTCGCGGATGCGCAGGAACGTCATGCGCTTCCCGCGGCCGTCGTCGATACTGACGTTGACGTTCATGCCGGGGTCGGCGACGTTCGTCACGCTGCGGAACCAGAAATCCTGCGCGAAGCGCGTGATGCCCACGCCGACCGGATCGGTGCCGTTGATCGCGAACGTGCCGGTTTCGCCGGCGGGTGTCGCCAGCGGCGGACTCTTGACCGATTCAACCACGCCATCCGAAAAATCGTTGGACCAGCGGAAAGACTGCGTGCCGGTGTGTGCGGCGGCCGCGGTCACCTCCTGGTCATAGCTCGAATGCGCCAGGAACCAGCCGTCCGGCCACGCCAGCCCTGTCGGCTGCATCGAGATCGATCCTGGGTTATAGCCCGACGGCCCCTCGCCCATTTCAAAGCCGATGAAGCTCGACTCGACCGTCGGTCCCGCCGCCGTGAACGTCGGCGCGAGATTGTCGAGCCGCGTCAGGTAGGTTGTGGAGGAAGAATTCCCGCACGTGTCCGTCGCCGTGACCGTGACGGTCACATCGCAGGCGCCGCTGATTTCGACGCGGTACGTCACCGGATCGCCGCAGTTATCCACCGCGCTGGTCGCCGCCAGCGCCGCCGCGCGGGCCGCGACCCGATCGGCATAGCACGCCGCCAGCGCGCCCGGCGTAATCACCGGCGGCGTATTGTCGATCCGCGTGCTGTAAACGAGCGGGGCGGAAACATTGCCGCAGGGATCTGTGAACGTGACGCTGATCGTCGCGCTGCATGTGCCGACCGTCAGCACCGTCGGCGTCAGCACGCCGGGGCAGTTGTCCGTCGCGCTGCTGCGCGCCAAGGCCGCGGCTTCGGCGGCGGCCTGCGTCGGATAGCACGCGGCGAGCGGGCCGCTGCTGCTGGGCGTCGGCGGAGTATTGTCGATCGAAACCGCCGAGAGCGCGACGCGCGTCGGCAGCACCGCACCGCCGACCGAATCGCTCAACTTGGTCTGAAAGCCGCCCATGTCGGAGGCGAAGCTGACGAGCGACGCGACGCTGCACGCCGAGCCGGACGCGCCAGTGACTGTGAAAGTCAGCCGGGCCATCACGGTGTCGGCACTGGTGCCGCCGCCGCCGTCGGGCGTGCCGACAGCGAAGAAGATCGTGCTGGCGCTGGGTTCCAGATCGATGATTTCGCGCGTGAAGGGCGCGTCGCCCGCGACGCCGTCGATATAGTCGAGCCGCGTGTTGTCATACGTCAGATAGAACTGACCGCCGACGATCGTCGTCGTGGCGCCGGTCATGCGCACGTCGACCGTCAGCGTCCCTCCCGGCGACAGGCAGGCGGAATTCGGCACGAGCGAAAGCGTCGTCGCCTGGGCCGCCGCGGCAGCCCACCCCAGTGCGAGCGCAAATCCGAGGACGTGCCGGCGTGTAGCCGTGCCACCGCCGCAACGTAACGAATTACAACCAGAAGCGGTCATGATCTTCTCCCGAAACAAACCCGGAACCGGTACGACTCCCCGAGCGGCGGCTACCTCGCGCGCCACTCTCATCCAATTCAACCTCTGTGTGACGCCGCCAGCGCCTCCGACCGTGATTAAAGAGGGGCAAGCTCAAACCTGCGGCCTAAACAGATCGAATCCTCCAATCTGATCATGCTCAGGCCGAGCTCATGGCATGGCTGTGGGTCGCGCCAAGCGCTCCGCCGCAAGCAATACGCGGGCGTGCGCACGGCAACGAACAAGCAAGACTTTACCGAGCCGATTCCCCGTCGAAGACCAACTACGATACGACTGTCTTAGTCGAGCAAACCGGTTCCACCCAAACCCTCTGCTCTCTACATCTGAGCAGCGAACACACCCACACCGCGCCCCTCAGCGCTGCGTTTCCACTCTCCTGAAATAGTCAATACGTACGCCGCAAGAACAACAATGCCCGGAATCCCGTTCTTGCAACTTTTCCCGATCGAATGGATACACCCTATCAAATTGCCAACAGCACGTCAAGCCGACTCGCTCAATTCAAGAAAAATCCCCGCACAGACACTTCTGGCACGCTGAAAAAACACCGCGAAGGCCGCCCGCTCTTCGAAATCTCTCGAATTGTCCGCTCGTGCCTGCTCCACCCGGCACGATGAAGATCAACAACTCAGGTGGCGTCGCCGCACATCCACGCAGCCACGCGCTCCGCCGCGTTTGCTCGGGCAAGTTGTTGCGCCGCCTGCGCTTGCCGCGCTCGCACGGCATCCGGCGCACACGCCTCCAGCGCCGCGCGCAGCGGACCGGCGTTGGCCGCCGCGTTCTTGCAATCCGTCAGGCCAATCGCGGCCCCCGCCGCCACCAGCTCCGCGGCATTTTTCCGCTGATGCTGATCACGGTGAAACGGATAGGGAAACAGGATCGAGGGCTTGCCCAGCGCCGTCAGCTCCGCCAGTGTTGAAGCCCCCGCCCGCGACACCACTAAATCCGCCGCGGCCAGCGCCAGCGGCATCTCATGCGTGAACGCCAACACGTTCGCCGCGACGCCGGCCGCCGCATAAGCGTGTCGTACGTCGGCCTCATCGGCCGCGCCGGTCAGATGCAGCAATTGCCACTGCGGATGCGCGCGTGAAAATTCCGGCCAGACCCGCAGCAGCGCCTGGTTGATCGTGCGTGCCCCCTGCGACGCACCCGTGACGAGCAGCACCGGCCGGTCCTCCGACAGCCCGAATCGTACTCGCCCGACAGCGGCGTCCGCCTGCGCAAATTCGCTGCGAATCGGACAGCCCCAATCCTCGCACCGCACCGACGCGGCGAAGTGCGCGCGCGTCGCGGCCCATTGCAACACGACCAAATCGACCCGCCGTGCCAGATGCCGATTGGCCCGTCCCGGAACAGCGTCGGGATTGAGAATCGCACGCCGTACATCGTGCCGATGCGCCGCGACGACGACCGGCCCCGCCGCATAGCCGCCCAGGCCCAGCACCGCGCGCGGACGCCGTTCGCGCACCTGCCGCTCCGCCGCGCGCACGCTCGCCCTCCACGCCAGCCAGAAGGCCGGCCAATCCCACGGGCGGGCCGAGAAGGGCCGGACACGCTGCTCGATCTGCTCAAACCCGGTCGGCGTGAGCAACTGTCGATCGAGCGCTCGATCGGTCGTCAGAAAGACAATCCGCGCCATCGGTCGCCGTTTGCGCAGCGCCTCCGCGACGGCGATACCCGGGAACAAATGCCCGCCCGTGCCGCCCCCGCCGAAGAGATAGGTTTCGTCGCTCATCGAGCCGCACCACGCGGCAGTTCCGCCGCGTGCGCTGCGCACGTCGCGGATTCAACGCCGCCGGGTGAGGCAACCGGAAGTTCGGACTGGCCCGCGAGGGGCCAGGGCAACACGGGCATTTTCTTGGAACGAACCATCTTGGACTCCTGCTCCATCCGGTTTGTGTGAGCGGCTTGTTGCGCTCGCCGCGTGCGCTTGATCAGGGCTGTCGTCGTCATTTTGGGTCTTTGCATGGACATCTGTTTGACCTTCACGCTATCTTTACCTAAAGGACGGCGGCGGCAAGGTGGCCCGCGCTACCGATCCGGGCGTCCGCAAGCGCCCCTGTCACCTCCGCGGGCAGAGAGTGAGTAACCAGATGTCGAAGTTCGAAGCACCGATCCAGACCGACGCCGAATGGCTGCTCGGTTACGACTTTGTTCGCGCGACCGAATCGGCCGCCCTCAATACCTTCAAGTGGATCGGCAAAGGCGACAAGATCGCCGCCGACGCCGCCGCCACCGACGCAATCCGCGGCATGCTCAACCTGATGGACATGTGCGGCGCCTGCACCATCGGCGAAGGCATCAAGGACGAAGCCCCCGGCATCTTTGTCGGCGAAAAGATCGGCCGCTGGCGGCCGGGCACACCCTGCTGCTCCATCGCGGTCGATCCGATCGACGGGACGACACTCACGAGCAAAGGTCTGCCCGGCGCGCTATCCGTGCTCGCCGCGTCGATCACGCCCGACTCGGAAACCCGCGCCCTTACCCCAATCCCCAGCGTCTACATGGAAAAAATCGCGGTCGGCCCCAAGGTCGCCGAAGGCACCGGCGCGGTCCGGCTCGACGCCTCGGTCGAGCAGAATCTCGAGCTGATCGCGCTCAAGCTCGCCAAGCGCGTTCGCGATCTCTGCGTCTGCATTCTCGATCGTCCGCGGCATGAGCGGCTGGTGGCCGACGTGCGGCGAACCGGCGCCTCGATCCGGCTGATCGGCGACGGCGACGTGGCCGGTGCGATCGCGCCCTGCATGCCCGACAGCAGCGTCGACGTCTACATGGGCATCGGCGGCGCGCCGGAGGCGGTGCTCGCCGCCGCCGCCATCAAAAGCCTCGGCGGCGAAATCATGGCCCGCATGTGGCCGCGTGACGACGCCGAGCGCAAGCAGCTCGAAGTCGACGGCCACGGTGATCTGCTCAGGCGGATTTTCACCTGCGAGATGATGGCCCAGGGCGAAGATCTGGTCTTCGCCGCGACGGGCATCACCGACAGCGCCCTGCTGCGCGGCGTGACGGTGAACGGCCACACCGCGATGACGCACTCGATCGTGATGCGGGCGCGATCGCGGACCATCCGATACATCAAGAGTTTCCACGACCTCACGCGCACGACCATCCGTCTCCATAGCGAAGCCCGCGATGCATCGCTGTAGTCGTCACCGGCCTGGTTCGTATCGCGGCTTCGCGGTAAAAATCGCATGAACCGCCGGCCGTCGACCGCGCGGGTTGTACGGGCAGCGCGGGTTATACGGGCAGCGCGGGTTGTGCGGGGAGCGCGGGTAGGATGGGCCTCCGGCCCGTGCGGCGCAATGGGTGCAACAGTGGGAAGGTGGGAAGGTGGGAACGTGGGAAGGTCAATCCATCACGATGCGGGCCGGTGAGCCAGCTTCGTGCGCACGGGCATGGACACACGGCGCGGGTGTCCATGAATCAACGCCCGCGATCATTTTGCGGTAATGCGCCCGAGCGCTTCGACGACGCGGTCTTTTTCGAACGGCTTCACCAGATAGTCGGTCGCGCCCAGACGCAGCGCCTCCATCAGCGGAGCGCGCTGTTCGACCGCCGAGATCACGATGATCCGCGCCTGCGGATGCTTCGTACGAATGTCTTTGAGCGCTTCAAGCCCGCCCTTCTTCGGCATGATCAGATCGAGCGTGACCAGATCGGGAGTCAACTCGTCGAACTTCTGACACGCCTCGACGCCGTCGCCGGCCTCTCCGATGATCTCGTGGCCCAGCCCGGTGAGCAGCGTCTTGATCATGTGCCGCATGAACGCGGCGTCGTCTACAACCAGAACCCGTAGTGACACGGCGTGCTCCTTGCCAAGGCTGACCCGTTAAATGACTCGCGCTTCCTGGCCGATGATCTGCACCTCAACGGCGCCCGATTGCACGTCAAGCGTGATCTTGCGCCCCTTTTCGCCGCCGCATTCTTCGGCCAGCAAGGGAATCTTGTGATGGCTGAGCCGGTCGCGCACGGCGGTCGCGTTGCGGTCGCCCAGGCTGTTCTCGGTCTGCTTGCCGAACATGCGCGCTCCGCCGGCGATCTTGGCGCAGACGCGGCTGCGATTGGCGCCGGCGGAGACCAGTTGGTTCAGCAGATCGTCGATCGCGGTGTCGGCGAATTTGCCGCGCTCGCCCGTGCCCTCGCGCGAATCGGGGAGTATTACATGCGCCATTCCGCCGATCCCGGCGCGCGCGTCATATAGCGCGACGCCGATGCACGAACCCAGCACGGTGCGGATGCGATCCGGGGCGTTAATCACCCGGAGCACGGCGATTCCAATGGTGTGAAGCGTACTCACCACATACTCCCGAAAATCGGGGGCCTCTGTCCCAACGTTCTCTACGAGAAGAAGGCTTCGATGATCCGATACGACGACGGCGCCGGAACAAAATACAGCCCGCATTCGAAGCGACTGCCCTCGACGTGAAACACCGCCTTGGACATCAGCACGTCGTCGCTCACCAGCGCCTGCGCGCCGAGCACCGATTCAAACGCCGCCTCGGGCATGTCGATGCACAACTCCGGCGAAGACGGTTCGGTCTCCAGTTCCAACCACTTCGCCACACTGTTGGCGAATGCGGTCGCGAGAATGTTCGCGGTCTCCTGAAGGCAGGAGCGCGACATCTCGCCCAGCTCTTCCTCGCTGGTTTCGATGCCCGGCATCAGCCGCTCGACCAGATCGCGCGCGGCCGGCAGGTCGAGCGCGAGAATCAAATGACCGTGCAACTGGTGCGTCAGCTCCATGTGCAGCGCGACGATTTTTTCCGCGGACGAGACGCTCTTCGCGGCCTGTGCCAGGCCCACCTTGCGGAACGTATCCGCGCTCAGCCGCACACCGCGCTTGATCCATTTCGAAATCGCCCGCGACGCGCTGAAGGCGGCGTTGACGACGACCGCGTGCAGGGCGTTTTCGCGCGTCTTGTCCACCTGGCAGGCATTGCGGATGCGCTCGAGCGACTCACCCGAGAGCAGCAGCAGCATGCACCAATCGAGCCGCTGCGAATCCAACTCGAAGACGGTCTTGGTCATCCAGGCGGCGTCGCTATGGGCCGCCTCGGCGCACAGCAGCGGCTGAATCACGGCGCAGGCCAGATCATGGATGCAGACCGGCGACGCCGGGATCACCTTTTGATTCAGCCATTGCGCCAGGTTGTTCGCGAAACTCGTCGCGACGATGTTGCCGGTTTCCTGCACGGCGGACAGCTCGAATTCGCCCAGCGACTTCGTCGTGCCCGGCGGCGCGTCGATCAGCAGATCGATCAGTTTCAACGAGACCGGTTCCGGCAGCGCCAGCAACACATCGCCCTGGATCGTCCCCTCCAGCGTCATGTGCACCGCGACGACCGGCGCGTCGATCTCGCCGGCGGCGCCGGAGACCTCGCTGAGCGGAACGCGCTCAAAGCCGTCGGTGTAGAGACTCACGCCGCGCTTCAGCCACTTGGACAAGGCCCGCGACGCATTGAACGAACTGTTGACAGCCGCGGCGCGCAGCGCGTCTTCGAGCGCGACGGTCGTGTGGGCGATCGTTTCGACGAAACTCATGCCGTGGCTCCGGCCGGCGCGACGGTTTTCTGCGTCTGGCGCTGCGCCAGCCACGAGTGCGAACCGCTTCGCGCGCTGAATTTGTTCATGACGGTGGCGATATCGAGGATCAGCGACACGGAGCCATCGCCCATGATCGACGCGCCCGCCACTCCCTCGATGTTTCGGAAGTTCGTGGCGACGTCTTTGATTACGATGTCCTGTTGTCCGATGAGCTGATCCACCAGCAATCCAAGCCGCTCATTACCGGAACCGAGAATCAGCGCGGTGAACTGATCGTGGTCGCGCGTCGCGGTGAGCTGGTCGGAATAACCCAGCGACAGTACCTCCTCGAGCAGCGCCAACGGCACCACCCAGTCGCGCACGCGAATGACCGAGCGACCCTGAATATGCTGCACGGCGTCGAGCGACACCGGGATGATCTCGACGACCATCTCGAGCGGCACGGCGTAGGCCTGACTGCCGACGCGCACCATCATCGCGTTGATGATCGCCAGCGTCAGGGGCAGTTGGATCGTGAACGTCGTGCCGACGCCGGGTTTGCTGTCCAGCATCACCGCGCCGTTGATGTTCTCGATCTTGGTCTTGACGATGTCCATGCCCATGCCGCGGCCGGACAGGTCGGTGACCTTCTCCGCCGTCGAGAAGCCGGGCCGGAAAATGTATTGATAGGCTTCCTGGTCCGACATCTGCTCGACCTGTGCCGGTGTGGCCAGGTCGCGCTCGATGATCTTCTTCTTGATCTTATCGGCGGAGATGCCGCGCCCGTCGTCGCGCACCTCGATGCAGATGTGCCGGCCGCGATGAAACGCGTCGAGTACGACCTTGCCCGTCTCGGACTTGCCCGCGGCGATGCGGTCGGCCGGCGCCTCGATGCCGTGATCGACCGAGTTGCGCACCATGTGCGTCAGCGGGTCGACCAGTTCGTCGATCATGCGCTTGTCCAGCTCGGTGTTCTCACCGTGCAGAACCAGATCGACCTTCTTGCCCGTGGCTTTGCAGATGTCGCGGACGACGCGCCGAAAGCGTTGGAAGAGCGGCCCGATCGTGACCATGCGGGTCTGCATGATGCGCTTCTGCATGCCCTCGGAAATGCGGTTGAGGCTGTGCACGGCCTCGCCGAAGGCGGTCATCGTCGGCTTGGCTTCGTGAATCTGCCGGACGACCGTGCCGACCGCGCCGAACTCGTGCGTGAGGTGCAGGAGCGTGTCGGACATGTCTCCCAGGATGCGCTTCACGTCGCCGCCGCTGTGAAGCTGTTCGAGATCGGCGCGCAGCCGATTCACGCGATCCGTGACTTCATCAACGAGATAGCCGAGATTCGTGCGCGTGAAGAGCCCGCCGAGTTTGCGGTTGATCTCGATGAAGCGGGCTTTGGTGATGACCAACTCGCCGCCGAGATTCATCAATTGATCGAGTCGCTCCAGATCGACGCGAAGAGTCTCGCCGGCCTTGGCGCCGCCATTCGCGGCGTCGCTCGCCTTCGCGCCGCCGGCCTCACCGCTTGCGGTCCGCGCGGCGATCGCGCCGCCCGCCGTCCGCGCGCTCGATTCGGCGACGGTCACAGTCGGACTGTCTTCGACCGGCATCGCATCCGCCGCACCGGTCATGTCGGCGGCGCTCGATGAGCGCGGCGCGGCGCTCGCTTCATGGGCGTTGCCGGTGGCGGGCGGAGTGGTTGCGGCGCCGTACGATCCGCCGCCGCCCAGCCATTCAATCTTCAGATCCTCGACCGAATAGGCCCGCACGATTCGCTCGATCGTGGCCGGGTCGCACTCGCTCCGAAGCTCATACGACACCGTGCGAATGACCGCCTCGGTGTCGAGCGCAAAAACGTCCGGCTCCGAGCGGATCAGTTCGCCGATGTCGGCCAGCCGGTTGTAGATCATGCACGCATAGATCGCCGCTTCGGAGAAATTCTCGGCAAAGCGAATCTGCACGCGCAGCGCGCCGCCGCTGAGCGACGCATCGTCGGATATTTCGGACGGTGCCATAGCTTGCGCCTCGCCGGGCGTCGCCGCCGCGTCTTCGCGCGGCGCGCCGCCTAGCCATTCGGTGAAAAGATGGTGATCGAGCTTGTCGTCCAGACCGTCGAAAGCCCGCTCGCGCACGGCCCGCAGCGCCTTGCGCAGTTGATCCGCGGCGGAAAAGAGCGCGGAGACCAGCGGCGCGGTCAGCGACAGCTCGCTGGCGCGGACACGATCGAGCGCGCTCTCCATGTCATGCGTGAAGCGCTGAATCGCGGCGCAGCTCACCGCGCCGCTGGCCCCTTTGATGTTGTGAGCGCAGCGGAAGATCACGTTGATGATCTCCGCGTCGGCGGGCCGCTGTTCCAGCTCCAGCAGCGATTGATCGAGCCGGTCGATCTCCTCCTCGGTGGCTTCGACAAAACGCTGAAGCAAGTCGGGGTCTTGCGCCAGCAGCGCGCCATCGTGGCCGCCCGAGCCTGAATCGCCGCCGGCTCCGCCCGTCGCGCGCGCCGTCGCCGCCGGAGGACTCTGCGAGG